>DATDZM010000035.1:0-3123 GCA_036516815.1 Minisyncoccota bacterium
CGTCCAGTCGGGCGGGCGAATTTATACGAATCTACGAATAAAGATAAATAACATGAAATATTTAGACCTAAACCCTAAATCCTACACCCTATACCCTAGCGCTTATACCCCAGTGTCCAACGGCGGTTTTACCCTTTTTATCACTCTAGTCGTTTTGAGCATAGTCTTGGTCGCGAGTCTGGGAATAGCTGACATCATAGTGCGGGACGCGGCGCTTTCCAGAATCGGGAAAGATTCGCAGTTTGCTCTTTACGCGGCGGACACCGGCGCCGAATGCGCTCTTTACTGGGATATCCAGCAGGGCCCGTTGCCCACAACACGCCCGCCAAAAAATGCCAGTTGCGCCGGAACGGCAGTCCAAATGGGTGGGTCAAATTCTTCAAATTTCTGGTTCAATTTGCCGAACGGTTCTTGCGCGAGAGTTAACATAAATTTAACAGGGCCGAAAACTTACACCTCAAGAGGGTATAATATCAGCGGTTCAAATTGCGATTCCACAAGCCCGCGAAAAGTGGAGAGGACTCTCAAACTTACTTACTGATTTAGCTAATAGCTCCTAGCTATTAGCTTTTAGATATGGAGAAGAAAGAAACAAAAGATAGAATAGAGAAGTTGCGCGAGACCATAAACCACCATCGCTACCTATATCATGTGCTAGATAGACAAGAGATTTCAGATACCGCTCTTGATTCCCTAAAGCGCGAACTCCGGGAGATGGAAGAAAAACATCCGGAATTCCTAACCGCTGATTCCCCCACTCAAAGAGTCGGAGGCAAGCCGCTTGATAAATTTAGAAAAATCAAACACAAAATCCGCCAATGGTCGTTTGACGATGTCTTCAGCGAGGAAGGAATTAAAGACTTTGACCACAGGGTAAAAAGAGCGCTTGAAAAGGAACTGGGGAAAGTTCCGGAAATTTCCTACACTGCCGAACTTAAAATAGACGGGTTCAAGATTATCTTAACTTATAAAAAAGGTCTTCTTTTCTCCGCGGCTACCCGCGGGGATGGCGTAACTGGCGAGGATGTAACACAGAACGTAAAGACAATTGAGAGCATACCTCTACGCCTCGCTAAAGAAGTTGACGCTGTCGTTGAGGGGGAAATATGGATGGGGAGGAAGGAGTTTGAGGCGGCCAACAAAGAAAGGGAGAGACTCGGAGAAGCGCTCTTCGCCAATCCAAGAAACGTTGCCGCCGGGTCAATCCGTCAGCTAGACCCTAAAATTGCCGCCTCTCGTAAATTAAACAGTTTTGTCTATGACCTGCCCTTCATCACGGGGCATGATATAAAGATTCCGAAGACTCAATATGAGGAGATAGAACTTCTCCGCGAGGTCGGATTTAAAACAAACCCCCACATCAAACTTTATGATAACGTAGATGGAGTAATCTCTTTTTGGAATGAGTGGTCAAAAAAAAGGAGCAAGGAGGGATATTGGATTGACGGCGTGGCAGTTAAGGTGAATGAAATTTACTATCAGAATCTTTTAGGATATACCGGCAAGGCGCCCCGTTTCGCCATTGCCTTTAAGTTCCCCACTGAACAATCTACGACCAAAATAGAGGATATTGTCGTTCAGGTTGGGAGAACCGGCGTTTTAACACCCGTTGCTCACCTCACCCCTGTCTTAATCTTAGGTTCAACGGTGACAAGAGCCACTCTCCACAATGAAGAAGAAATCAAGCGCCTTGACGCGAAAATCGGCGACACGGTCATTATCCAAAAGGCGGGGGATGTCATCCCCGAAATAGTGCAGGTTTTGGATGAAATGCGCACCGGCAAGGAGAGAAAGTTTATAATGCCAAAGTTATGCCCCGTGTGCGGGAGTAAAACGATGAAAGACCCGGACGGCCCTCTCATCAAATGTCTGAACGTAAAGTGTCCTTCAAGGAGAAGACGCGGACTTTACTACTTTGTTTCAAAGCGGGCATTCAACATTGTTGGCATGGGGCCGAAGATTATTGACGCTATTCTTGACAATAGCCTGATCCAAGACGCGGCGGATATTTTTGACCTAAGAGAGGGGGATTTGATACCAATTGAAAGGTTTGCGGAAAAATCCGCTAAAAATCTAGTCTCCGGAATAGAGGCGAGGAGGGAGATACCGTTTGAGAGATTTGTTGTGGCTTTGGGGATGCTTCATGTCGGAGATGAGACGGCGGAGGGTCTCGCGGGACACTTCCCCACGATTGAGGGGCTAAAGTCAGCGACCCTTGAAGAGCTTGAAGCCATTCCGAATATCGGAGGTGTGGTGGCAGGAAGTATTCATGACTGGTTTCTAGATAAAGGAAATAAAATTTTCTTGGAAAAGCTTTTAAGTAGGGTCTCTATCGTCTATGAAAAAAAGAAAAATGGCGGAAGATTTCAGGGGAAGTCTTTTATCCTCACGGGTACTCTAGATGGCATGTCTCGCGAGGAGGCGAGGAGGAGAGTTAAGGCGCTTGGAGGAGACGTCCACGAGTCAGTTTCAAAAAACACGAGCTACGTCGTCATTGGGAAAAACCCCGGGTCAAAATATGACAGAGCAAAGTCTCTGGGAGTAAAAATTTTAAACGAGAGGGAATTCCTGTCTCTTCTTAAGAAATAAATGTATAATAGAATAATATGTCTCTCCACGAGCGGATACAATCCGATTTTAAGAGCGCTTTTAAGAACCATGAAGGAGCGCGGCTCTCCGTGCTGAAACTGCTTCAATCTGAAATAAAGAATGCCGAGCTTGGAAAACGGGCGAAAAGCGGCAAAGAGGAGAGTCTGACTGATACCGAGATTCTTGATGTTGTCGGACGCGAGGTGAAGAAGCGCCGAGATGCCGGCGCTCTCTATGAAAAAGGGGGACGCCCGGAACTCGCGGCTAGGGAAAAAGAGGAAGAAGCGGTCCTAAAAGCGTACCTCCCAGAGGAGCTTAGCGAAAGCGAAATTAGGGACCTAATTCAAGAGGCTATTACGGAGACCGGAGCGATGACAGCAAAAGACTTGGGGAAAGTAATGGCGGAGCTTTCACCGAAAACAAAAGGCAGGGCCGACGGCGCTGTGGTAAGTCGTATTGTTAGGGAGTACCTATCATAAAACCCGTGAGGAAACTTTTTTTAGAATTATTCTTTACTTTTACAATCATCTTCGC
>DATDZM010000036.1:0-7785 GCA_036516815.1 Minisyncoccota bacterium
TATCTTCCCCTTTTTAGGCGTATATTTCAAAGCGTTGTCCACGATATTATCAACAGCCATCCTGATTTTGTCCCTGTCGGCGCGAACCTTGGGAAGCCGCGCAGCAATATGTTCTGTCATAGTGATTTTATGGCCGCGGCATACCACTTCGTCCACTTTGATTATTTCCCTAACTAACTCCCCCATATCCACATCTTCAGGAGTGAAGCCAAACTTGCCCTCTTCAACATGGATAACGTTTAAGATATCGTCAACGAGCCTAATCATTTTCTCCACTACTTCGTTTAATTTAGAGGCATGTTCTTGCTGTTCCTCCGTCAGCTTCCCAAGTTCTCCTTTGGAAAAAAGCTGTCCGATCCACTTCATAGCGGTAAGAGGAGTGCGCAACTGGTGAGCGACAAGAGTGATTAATTCATTTTTTTGCTTGGACATGACCTCAAGACGCTCATTGCGCACTTTTAGTTCACCCGTCTGTTCTCCGACTTGTTCCTTAAGATGCTCGGTAAGATTCTGCAATTGTTTCGTAATCTCCTGAAGTTTTTCCCTCTGCCTGGCCTCTTCAAGAACACTGCGCACCAAAAGAATCCCCAGGATGACAAGGAATGCCAAAAAACCGAGGTCAATGAAGCGTTCCCTCGGGTCCGTCTCAAGGAAGATGCGGACGACAAGAAAGAGCCAAATTAAAAATACAAGCACCTCGGCAACGACAGCCCGAACATGAAAAAGGCGGAAGCGCAGAATGGCATAAGTCATTATTATGGGATAAAGCGAAACGGTGAAGTTCGGCAGTGGGTAAAAATTGATGCCGAAAACTGGTATAAAAGAAGTAATTCCTCCAATAAGACCTATGAATGTGGCAATAATAAAATAACGTATTTGCTTTTTCTTAACCTGGTCAAGGGAGGGGCTCTTGGATGCCCGGTAGAGTTTGTGGTGGGCATAGAGCAAAACAAAAAGGAAAAAAAATACGAAGATTATGTAAAGAGTCGTCGGCGGAGAATCATAGTAGAATGAGCCGAAAACGAATCGCATCCTGTCTATGAAAAGCGGGGTGGTGTTCGCAATAAGGAAGAGAAGCCCGATAGAGTTTATGATATAAAGGCTCACGCGTTCTTTTTCTTCAAGAAAAAAATGGGCGAAGTTATAGTAAAAAACGGGGATAAGAATAACCCCGACATGGGCGACGCGCCACCATACGCGGGCGCCCTCTTCGTCCGCCGTTCCGGCCACATAAAATATCCCGAGGCCGTAGAGAGCAACCGAAAGCGCTTCAATGAACCACATAACGTTGCCACGTTCCCGATACCCCCGCACTAAGACATAAAAGGCCAGCGAGGCGTTGGTGAGGAAAATAAGGATCCCCGATAGGCCGAAGAGGCTAATGTTTGTGGTAAAATTGGCCAATTTTTATAGAATTTCCTTTATCTTGTCCACGATCTCGTCAAGAGTTACGTGGGCCTTAATTAAAAAATCTTTCGCCCCCAAACTTTTACCCCTTTCAACGTCTTCCTGCTGGCCAAGATTTGTGAGAAGAATCACAGGCACGTTTTTTAGGCTGTTAACGACCTTGATTTGCCGCAAAACTTCAAAGCCGTCAATGCCGGGGAGCACGATGTCTAAAAGAATGAGCTGGGGAATCGTTGTCTCCATGATTTTAATAGCTTCCTCCCCGTCAGGAGCGATGATAACCGCGTATCCCTCCTTCTCAAGCTTGTGCGCGGTAAGGTCTCTAAGAAATTTGTCGTCTTCTATGATTAGTATTGTTGCGTCTTTGGCAGACTGAATTTTTGGAATTACTTTCTCGTCCGAGGCAGTAAGTTCAGGCTCAATTTTCTCCATCATCTCTTCCGGACTTGGACCTCCGGTTGTAACACCCTCGTCAGCTGAGGAGTCAACTAAGACCGCCCCGCCACTCGCCGATTGCACTTCCTCTTTGGTAGACATATGAGACTATTATACAGAAACAAGGGTGAATTAGAGAGGGAGATGTGTGGAGTAACTAATCAAAAATTAGAACAGCGGAGGCGATGACGGTTGTCCAGAGACCATCTTTGTGCCCTTCGGCCGACTGAGTAATGTTTGTCGTCTTAAAAATTTTCCCCGACGACTTATAGACTTGTTCGCGCTCGTCCCACGCCGCGTCTGGGTTAAACTCAAGCCCCAGAGTCGTGGCGAGCATTGTGGCCGCTAAATCTTCAGCATAATCGCCGGCCTTTTGTTCCGTCTCGCCAAAGGGATGATGCTCGGAGAGATAACCGTACTGGTTATTATCGGCAGGCTGGGCAAGCCCGATTGAAGCGGAGATAAGGCGGTTTGGCTCGTTTGTGGCATTCCTCGCCATGACGCAGAAAACGACCTCCCCGGGGGAAAGATACTTTTTACCCTCCTCTCTGGAGATGCGCTTGCAGTTTGGAGGAAATATTGAGCTCACCGTTACCAAGTTAAACTCGGCAATGCCGGCGTCCCGAAGAGCCATTTCAAAGGAAGAGAGGTGTTCCTTGTGCCTTCCGACGCCCTTGGTAAAAAACATTTTCTTGGGTATAAAATTATTCATAATAAATTACTTCAGTATAACGCGATTTATTTTTTCTTCCAATTTTTCCAAAAATTTATTAACTTCTCAAAAAATAAAATTCGCACGCCCAGTAACTCAAGGCCGATAACCGCGAGCCACGACCCCGGCGTGAGCGGCGTGACAAGAGCGGTAAGGCCTATCACAATTAAAAGAACGCCGATTGTCTTTTTCACCTTCGGGTTGCAGTGGATATATTCTTTAACTTTACTAAACAATTTCACGAAACTAATTTTAATTTTCTTCGATAAAAAATTTTTCGGACCTCCTCAACCAGTATTACAGAAGCTGCGACCGGCACGATTATCATCCATTCCAAAAATCCAAGTGGCGCGGTATGCAAAAGCCTCTGCATTAATGGGTTATAGATTACCAACAACTGCAGTAATACGATAACAATCGTCGCACCCACCAAAAATTTATTAGAAAATGGGTTCATCTGGAAGATAGATTTTGACTCGTGCCGGCAGTTCCAAGCGTTCATCCATTGGAATACCGCCAAGGTTGTAAGTGCTATCGTCCAAGCTTTGACGAGATTACCCCCAGCAGAGGAGTATCCTTTAAAAAGAAAAAGTGTGCCGATCATCATCGGGACAGCCATTATAAGCATTCTCTTCAACATGAGCCTGTCAATGAGATACTTTTTCGGCCGCTCAAAATTGCCGCGAAGGAGGTCTTCTTCTTTTGGTTCCATGGCTAGGGCCACGTCAAGAAATCCGTCTGTGACAAAATTAAGCCAGATAATCTGCGCCGGCAGAAGAGGCAGGGGGTAACCCAAAAGAAGCGCTCCGGCGATGGTCAACGCCTCCCCCCAGCTCGTGGAAAAAAGATATAGGGTTACTTTTTTTATGGTCTTATAAATACTCCTGCCCTCTTCCACGGCCGAGATAATGCTCCCGAAGTTATCATTGAGAAGAATGATGTCGGAAGCTTCTTTTGCCACCTCCGTGCCAATTTTCCCCATAGCCACACCGAGGTCGGCGGCAACGAGAGACGGGGCGTCGTTTACGCCATCCCCTGTCATGGCCACTATCTCCCCACGCGCTTTATACGCCTTTATAATCTTTAATTTGTGCTCGGGCGTCACTCGGGCGAATACAGATGCCTTGTCCAATTTCAGGGAAAGTTCTTTAAGAGAGAGTTCGTCTATGTCATAACCGGTGAGAATACTATCGCCTTCATGGTAAATGCCGGCTTCCCTCGCGATCGCCTCCGCCGTAACTTTATGGTCTCCCGTTATCATAACGACACGGATGCCGGCTGAAGCCGCTTTTTTCATCGCTTCGTGAACCTCCGGCCGAAGAGTATCGCGCATGCCAAACAAGCCGGCAAAGGTGAGCCCGTGAATTACCTCCGGTGAAAACGGCCCCTCTGTGCCAGACCCGACAGCGAAGGAGATTACCCTCATCCCCTCTTTGGACATTTCAACGATTCTGGACTCCACTTCTCTTCTTTCCTCCGCTGTAAAGGGGGAGTCTTGGCCTCCACGCCATGTTTTACTGCAGAGAGAAACAACAACCTCCGGCGCTCCGACCACGGTTAAAAAAGTTTTACCCTGAATATTATGAGCTGTCGCGTGATATTTATTTCTATAATCAAAAGGGATCTCGCCAACAAGCGGCGACTCTCGTTCCAAGTCATCTTTATGGAAACCGAGTTTCCTCCCAAAAACGAGCATCGCCGCTTCGGTCGGGTCGCCGGCAACGCGCCATAATTTTTCTTCTTCCGAAAACATTACGCTTGCGGAAGCGCAAAGGGTGCCAATTTTTCCCGCGAAGATAAGTTCCGGGTGGTTGACCGAATCAACCAAACTCCCGTTTAATTTAATTTCCCCTCCTGGTTCGTATCCAACGCCCCCGATATCAAAAATTTTCCCGTCCTCACCTTCCTTGTTGCCCGGCAGATAGACCTTTTGGATTACCATCTCGTTTTTTGTGATAGTGCCGGTTTTATCTACGGCAATTATTCGGGCTTGCCCCAGCGCTTCAACCGCCTGAAGCTTTTTTACCAATACGCTTCGCTTTGACATTCTCCATACGCCGGTCGCGAGGACTAAGGTCATCACGATAGGGAGCCCCTCCGGAATAATTGAGACAGCGAGTGAGACTACGACAGCGAACATTCCCTTCACCGACTCTCCCGAAAAGATGCCCAGGAGAAAGAGCAGAGCGCTCACGCCCGCGACGGCAATAATTATGAGTCGAGAAAGGCGGCGAATGTCGGCTTTTAGGGGAATTTCGGTGTCAATCATCGCGACTTCCCTCGAGATTTTACCGACCATTGTTTCTACACCCGTTGCCACCACAATTGCCCTGCCGCTTCCAACGAGAATGTGCGTGCCTTTGAAGAGCATGTTTTTCTGTTCTGCCGCCGGGAAATCTGCCTTATAAAGAGACGGGTCGGTCTCACTTATGGTACTCCCTACTTTGTGCGTTGGCTCCGATTCTCCAGTTAAGGATGATTCATCCGCCTTAAGATTCTTGGAAGAAATGATTCTAGCGTCAGCGGGAACCTTTTCCCCTTCCTGTAAAATAATAATATCTCCCGGGACAACTTCCGTGTCTGGAATAATTATCTCTTCCCCGCCGCGCGAGACTGTGGCTTTTGTTTCCACAAACCTCTTCAGAGCGAGGAGGGTGTTGTTTGCCCTGCCTTCCTGTACCGTGCCGACAATGGCGTTAAAAATAAGCACCGCCAATATTATTGAGCCGTCAACGACTTCTCCCATGGTAAAGATGACGGCGCTCGCGGCGAGGAGAATATATATGAGAGAACTCCGAAACTGGCGAAGGAAAATGCCAAAGAGGCTGTCTGTTTTTGCTTCCGGCAATTTATTTTGCCCGTATTCTTTTAGCCGGTTAAAAGCTTCGTTTTTATTTAAGCCGTGTTCACTTGAGCGCAAGGCGTCAAAAACATCCGGCAGTGCTTCCCTGTACCATTCCATAATTTATCCTTAATCACTTATTAATACCTAAAGATTCTTCCAGCATCTTTATCGGGCTGCTGGGAATCGAACCCAGTCTACATCCACCCCATGGACGCGTACTGCCGGTATACTACAGCCCGCCATATTTTCGTATCTACAACAAGTCTTTAAATTGTTCGTCGGTTAAACCAGCGTCTCGGATAATACCTT
The DNA here is from genome assembly GCA_036516815.1 of Minisyncoccota bacterium. Taxonomy (GTDB): domain Bacteria; phylum Patescibacteriota; class Minisyncoccia; order UBA9983; family UBA9983; genus DATDZM01. Next base: position 5,709 of record DATDZM010000036.1, read on the forward strand.
TCAATGTATATGGGTTTAGCCTTCTGGCGTGAGGAATAACCAGCTTACGAGAACCATTCGACATGCCGATATGTTTTCCATGCGCCTTTAGCATCCAAAACCCAACTTTTTGAAAGACTCTTACGGCACGCTGACCAGAGACATCCGTGAAAAGCATGAATTAAATTACGCGACGGCAACTTCTATCTCCTGCAATTTTGTATTTATCATTTCCGTTTCTTCCATTTGGAGATAGACCTTGACAGCGTCCTTGATATTTAAAATCGCCTCCTTTTTGGTACGCCCCTGACTATGACATCCTGGGAGGGCTGGCACATGCACATCGTACCCGTATTTTGTTTTCCTATAAGCGGCAAGATATTTCATCGCTTCGAGTATAACATATTTTTATATTTCAGCAATTATTCTTTTAAATACTTCCGCCCCTTCAAGCGCTCCGGAAAGTAATCTTGCTTAGCTTCATTCTCATTATCATACTTTGGAGTATATTTGTAATTTTTGCCATAGCCAAGCTCCTTCATTAAATTTGTCGATGAATTGCGGAGATGAAGAGGGACGGACTCAGCAGGTAAATTTTGAATATCCTCCTTAACTTTATTATAAGCTTCGTAAAGAGCGTTAGATTTTTTAGACTTCGCCATATAGACAACCGCCTGCGCCAAGTTCACATTGCACTCCGGCATGCCTATGTAGTGGCAGGCCTCGTAAGCGGACACGGCTTGAGGCAAAGCAAGGGAATTTGCTATGCCGATATCCTCTGAAGCAAAGCGTATCAAGCGGCGAGCGATGTAGAGCGGATCCTCTCCCGCCTCAAGCATCCTTCCCAGCCAATAGAGAGCGGCGTCGGCGTCTCCTCCCCTCATGCTCTTATGAAGAGCGGAGATAATATTGTAGTGCTCCTCCCCCGCTTGGTCATAGAGGAGATGAGTTTTCTGCAAAGATTCTTTTATGCTCTCTTCGTCTATTTTCTTAACGCCGTTTTTTGTCAGCGTCGCGGAGGAGACGGCGAGTCCTATCGCGTTTAAGGCCACTCTGGCGTCGCCATTCGCCATTTGGGCCAAAAATTTAATTGTTTCCTCGCTTATGTCAACCTTGATTTTCCCCAGCCCGCGTTCCTTATCAGTCAAAGCGCGCTTCAAAATTATTTCAATATCGCCAGTTTCTAACATATTCAAAACAAAAACTCTGGAGCGGGAAAGGAGGGCGGAGTTAATTTCAAAGCTCGGGTTCTCCGTCGTAGCCCCGATTAGGATAATTGTTCCGTTCTCCACGTGCGGGAGAAAGGCGTCTTGCTGGGATTTATTAAATCTGTGCACCTCGTCAATAAAAAGAATCGTTCGGGACCCATGACGCCTTCTTTCTAAGGCAGTCTTCACCACTTCACGAATGTCTTTTACTCCGCTTGAAGTGGCGCTTAGCCTTATGAAATCCGAGTGAGTTTTTTTGGCAATTAAATAAGCGAGAGTCGTTTTGCCAGACCCGGGAGGCCCCCAAAAAATTATTGAGGGCAGTTCGTCACTTTCAATCGCTTTACGCAAAACCTTCCCCTCGCCAATTATATGCTCCTGCCCCACGAAATCCTCCAGCTTCTCCGGCCGCATCCTATCAGCGAGGGGTCGTGCAGTGCCTTGTTCCATACCTACATCCTATCCTCTGTAGGCGCCTGGTCAAACTATCGAAATTTCAACTATTCCAAAATCCAACGATCGTTGGATTTTGGAATAGTCTGTGTAACGATAGATGTTAGGTTGTTAGACAGTGAATAAAATACACATACGTGTATTTTATTCACTGCCGGGAGTTCGCGGAGATTGTCCTCTCCTCCTTTACTTTTTTACCTCAAGTTGCTTTTTGTTTCAAGAAGAATAATTCTTTTTTTGAAAGTCCCGCGTTCGCGGTTCTTTTCTCTCCGCGCCTTCAGAATTTCGCTTTTTGAAACACCGAGCGTTTTGAGCAAGGTGTCCAGCGCTTCAAACAAGTTTGCCACCTCTCGCTTCAACTTTTCTTTGTCTTTTTCTTTAATTATCTCTGCCGTTTCCTCCTTAATTTTCTTCTGTAAATAAAAAATAAACTCACG
>DATDZM010000037.1:0-3468 GCA_036516815.1 Minisyncoccota bacterium
CTTTGATTTCGGAGAGGGCGATTTTCACTCCACCTTTTTGTATCAGATTTGAATAGAAGTCCCTGAAGCAGATGAGTTTGTTGTGTGTTTCCCCCGCGCAATCTATCTGCCCGGCAATCTTCGGAATTATAACATCCCCACTCTTATCTTGATTTAGAGTCGTGCTTTTTACCTTGCTCGGCGGGGAAGGTATAGGTGTCTCTGTTACTCGGTTTGCCGCGCTTATATTTACGAACTGTCCATTGTTAGTTTTCTCATTTTTGGATTTTACTTTGACAAAGAATAATCCTCCCGAGATGATACCAACTGTCAATATTACGACTAATGGTCTAAGACTTAGCATGATTTAAATTTTTTGCTTACTTATACTAGAACAACTCCTTGTTCTTGAACGGGATCTGAAAACCGTTAAGGGCGGCATTTATTTTAACGGGGTTTTTCGAAGCAATAATTTTTTTCATATTATGGTTATGGACCAGGGGAGAATCGGACTCCCGGCCTCCGCTTTGCAAAAGCGGCATTCTACCACTGAACTACTGGCCCAATAAAATCAATCCTATCTTAACAAAATTCAGCTTTTTATCAATTTTTTTCGTAAAAGTTAACACTTTTCCACAGTCTGATTTTTCTTGACTTTTTCTTATCCTAGTAGTAATTTTAATGAGGAGCATGTGATACGGCTCTTTTTATTTTTAGATTTTTTCACCCACCCACCACCCAACATTTACCCCAACAAGTGAGGTTGAACTTATGACAGATCATATCGATGACCTCAACCGTCCAGATATTTTCGCAACCCTTACGGTCTTTGACGAAGAAGGGAGAGAAGAGAAGAGACGACACTACTCGGCAGAAGGAGTGAGTCTCGTCGACCTCATCCGAAAAGGTCAACGAGTCTCTCTCCGGGGGACTTTTACCGGAGGGCAGGTTCTCCGTTACAGGAAAGAACAGGGAACAGCCGGAGTGTTTGTCTACAAGGAGGTGCCTCCTTCGAAATCTGTTAGTGGAAAAAGAGCCTACGACCTTGATATGGTTGTAGGTCATGGTCATCCTGAAAGGATGAATTTCATCCAGTTCGACCAAACCCCGGGTGTTCTCCACTTCAGCACCCTGGGGTTGAAGTTATACCCAGAGTGCAGAGAACACGCTATCGTCATGCAGACAACTTTCTCTGTCTCATGCATAAGATCAGGACAGAAAGTTGTCTGCCCCCACTTTGTCCAGATAAGAGACTGGGCGATGGAAAGATTTTTGTCTGACATATGGAAGGAGAGGCCTGGAACGAGGGAATTCCGCAAGTCCTTGCCGAGTGAGCCGAAAAATTTCGGTTCGCAATTTATGGAACTCGCGAAGGATCAGGGTGGGGTCATCGCTTATGACCCCTTCGCGGACAAAGGAGTTATTCGGTCCTCCTTTGGTCTGGCCATGGTTCCGGCTATACAGGTTACTAGAAGACCGCCGGTACTCACAGTGGGGGAATTGGTGGGGGTGAATGATTACTCCCTTCGCATGTCGGAGGTGAACTGGTTCCCGGGGGTGAGATTTATCGCCTCTGGAGTTAGGCCATTGTTTGGAACACAATGACCAACGGGTTGGGAAAGAAGTTGAATACTGCCCTGCTTGTCTTACTGTGAGACGAGCAGGGCGGTTTTTTTATTTTCCCCTAAATTTTTTTAAAATTCTTACGTCCTCCTCCACTTCAGGATGTTCTGTTTCTAAAATCAGGTCAATTTTATTTTTTTTGGCTAAGGCGACTATGTTTTTAAATCCCTGAAGACCGATTTTGCCTTTGCCGATATGTTCGTGCCTATCTTTATGCTCATTGAAGCCAACCTTGCTGTCGTTCGCGTGGATTAATTTTACTTTTTCTATGCCAATGCTTGTTTTTAAGGCAGAGAGAGTTTTTTTATAATCCGTATCCCAATCGTATCCGGAGGCATAGGTGTGCTGGGTATCAAGGCAAATTCCGACTAGGGATTTGTAATTATGGAGCGACTTGAGTATTAATCCAAATTCTTCAAACGTGCTTCCAATTACTCCTCCCGCTCCGGCGCTGTTTTCAAGGAGCAGTTGCGTTTCGCCATTGTAACCGTCAAATATTTTTTTCAACCCCTCTATGACCTTTTCCATTGCCTCGTTGGGAGGTAATTCTTTAGCGCTTCCCAAGTGTGTCATTACATATTTCGCCCCAATTAAACTGCCTCGTTCCAGTTCGCTTCTCACTACGCTTATTGAACCATGGCGGATGCGATTATCACTTGAAGCAAAGTTAATGTAATAGGGAGTGTGAATGTAGGTAGCTTTTAGCTTGTAGGTTTTAGCTTTCAGCTTGAAGCGGGAGACAAGGTCGGGGGTCAAATCCGACGCCTTGCCTCCTTGAGGAGAACGAGTGAAAATCTGCATCACCTCGCACCCAAGTTCCCGCGCTCTTTCCGGCGCTTTATCTATCCCCCCGGCGATTGAAACATGGCATCCGATGTAAGTCATATTTGCATTATATATTAAAGATACGTAAACTCTAAAATTATATGTTATCCATTGGTATTGTCGGATTACCGAATGTGGGGAAATCTACCCTCTTTAAGGTTTTGACGAAAAAGGCGGTTGATATTCAAAATTATCCGTTCTGCACGATTGACCCTAACGTGGGAGTAGTCTCCGTGCCTGACGAGCGCGTGATAAAGCTTGCCGAATTTTCGCTTTCAAAAAAAGTCATCCCAACCGCGATTGAGTTTGTGGATATCGCCGGGCTTATCAAAGGCGCGGCCGAGGGCGAAGGGCTGGGCAATAAATTTTTGAGCCATATCAGGGAAGTTGATGCCATCGCCGAAGTTGTTCGCGTTTTTAAAGACGGAAGTATTATTCACGTTCATAACACTATAGACCCGAGAAATGATGTTGACGTCATAGAGGCGGAGCTTATTTTAGCCGATTTAGAAACTGTAAGTAAAAGATTAGCGACATTAGAAAAGGAGATAAAAAGCGGCGATAAAGAAGCAACTGAAAGATTAAGTGTTACGGAGAAAGTAAAAAATGCTTTGGGAAAAGGAGAATCCATTCGCGACATGGGTTTAACGATGGAAGAGTTACTCTTAATCCGCGACCTGCGTCTACTTACGGCAAAGCCGATAATTTATGTATTAAACATTTCAAAAGATAACATAAAGGCGCCACCTGAACTTGAGGACAAAAACCATGTTTTGATAGACTTAAAGACGGAGGAAGAGCTGATGGAACTTCAAAGAGATGAGGAAAAAGAAATGAGAAAAGAGCTCGGAGTAAAAAGTGGAGTGAATGAGCTGATAGAAGAGTCCTATAAACTCTTAGGGATCATGATGTATTTCACAACCGGGGAGGACGAGACGCGCGCTTGGACGATAAAAGAGGGGAGTACCGCGCCGGAGGCTGGAGCGGCAATACACACAGACTTCCGCGACAAATTCATCCGCGCGGAAGTGATAAATTGGC
>DATDZM010000038.1:0-4520 GCA_036516815.1 Minisyncoccota bacterium
AGAAGAGAGGCAAAAAGAAGAGTGGCCGTTTTTTTTGAGATAAAGTTATCACCCAAGGATTTTAGGAGGGCGTAGACGCCTCCCGCCCTTACGGAAGATTCTCCCGAGATGAAAATGGCGTTCTCTTTTCCGGGAAGGATGATTTTTTCCTCAAATAGAGAGGACAAGGCTTCATAGGACACGGGCTCCAGGGTAAAAACTTGGTCAACAGTTAGGGGATTTCTGGAGAAGGAGAGCAAGCTTGCCTCAACGGGGCTCTCGCCTGATTTTATTGAGATAGTAAAATAATCCGCGTCGTCGGCGTAAGTGATTTCTTTTATGTCAATTTTATTTTTAGGGATGAGGATGGAAGTGGAGTAGGGAATAGAGCTTGTTCCGTCGGGGGGAAGCGCCTCCTTCCACTTATTCCTAAACTCTTTTGGCGCGTCAGGGGAGATTAAGACGGCAGCGCCGGAGTTGATAACGGCTTCTCGAATGGCTTCCCTCGCCAAAAACTCGCATTCGCGAATCTCGTCGGGGTTTTTTACGGAGAGAACGGCAAAAGTTGACCCAGATTTTAGATACTCCCTAATATTTTTCGCCTCGCTCTCCGTCATGAATCCATTCCTAGCATCGGCGGGGATAAATAGCAATCTTGACACAGACACTTTATGTGATATAATGCAACCGGAATTGAAATAGTCTCCGTCGGATAGAAAGAAAAGCAAAAAACCTTTCTTGGGAGGTGGAGAATGAAAAATATTTTAGTAGCGGCGGCCGTTATCATTTCATTAGTTTTTCTCCAAAGCTGTTATTTTTCAAGCGGCTTTGGGGTTGGATCCGCGAGCGGGTCGATTGAGGGACCGACTATTGGCCCCTATGCCAAAAGCCCAAAACAAGTTCAAGCCAAGGGGACTTGGATGGAGGGGAAAAAACTACTGGTCGTTATGAACGAGAGGGGATATTACTATTTTAATAATGAAAATATCCTTACTCTCGTGAGGAACGAACTTCGCAGTTACTACCCGACAATCGTCGTCCCATCTGGATCGGGGGGTCTTTATTCTAATGACCCCCCCGCGCTGGATTACGATTGTAAAGTTGTGGTCACAACCCAAGATGGACAGAGTAAAAAAATTGTCTATCTTGAGGTTATAACCCCAGACGGGGTAAGCGGGGGTTCATCGATTGGAGAAGCTCGAGACTTCTCCTACCGCAGTTATCTCGACTATAACTATCGAGATACTCGGGTTAGCGATGAGGAGTGGCACCTCATTGCTTGGAGAAACGCCGCCCGAGCCGCGGTGCAGGCCCTCGCCTCTCTCAAGGAGGAAGGTGGTTGAGGTTGAAGTAAGACACAGGGCGGGGGAGAAAAGTAATTTCCTGAATTTATTACTTTCCTCTTCCGCCCCTTTTTGTTTCCATATATTTAAGGAGATTCACGTGATAAGATATGGGCATTGGGAAGACATGAAACGGGTCAAAATAATTAAAACTATTATTACCTCCGGCGCCGGAGAGACAAGAAAATTAGCTCGCCTCTATGCCGGGAAAATCACCCGTCTCTTCCCCGAAAGAAATAATCATCATGCCGGAGTAATCAGTCTCACAGGCAATCTCGGTTCGGGAAAAACAACTTTTGCCCAAAGTTTTGCAAAATCTCTGGGGGTAAAAGAGACCGTAAACAGTCCGACCTTTGTGATAGAGAAAACGTACAGGTTAAAAATAAAACCCTTTGATTATCTGATTCACATTGACGCTTATAGATTGGAGAAACCGAAAGACTTGATTCATCTTGGCTGGAACGAGCTAGTGAAGAATAATCGCGCTATTATTTTAATTGAGTGGGGAGATTTGATGAGAAACATTTTACCTAAAAATTATATTGAGATTAAATTTGAGCATATGCGAGGGGACAAAAGAAAAATTAGAATAATAAAACGCGAGGCTTGAGATTTAAGACATGGCTTTGTCTAATAAAGAATCACTTGTACTTCTAGACGCGCACGCTATTTTACACAGAGCTTTTCACGCTCTGCCGGGTTTTACCTCCCCGAAGGGGGAGGGAACCGGAGCCCTCTATGGCTTCGCTTCTTTTATCCTTAAAGTTATACGCGAACTGAAGCCAAACTACATTGCCGCTTGTTATGACCTCCCCGGGCCGACGTTTCGCCACGACGCCTACGAGGGGTATAAAGCCAAGCGACCGAAAATTGATGAGAGTTTAATCTCCCAAATAAACAAGTCCAGAGAAATTCTAAAAGCCTTTAACATACCCGTTTATGATTCTCCCGGGTTTGAAGCGGACGACATTCTCGGCACAATCGTAGAACAATTGAAGAAGACTAAAGTTAAGACCCTTATTGCTTCGGGGGACATGGACACCCTGCAGCTCGTGAGAGGCGACGAAGTCGTTGTTTACACTCTAAAAAAGGGGATACAAGATACTATTATATATAATGAAGAGGGGGTTATCGCCCGGTACGGATTTAAACCGGAATATATTCCCGACTTCAAGGGGCTAAAAGGAGACCCGTCGGACAACATCATAGGTGTCCCCGGGATAGGGGAGAAGACCGCCAAAGAAATCATACAAAAGTTCGGCCCCATAGAAAGTCTTTATAAAAGCCTGAAGGGCAAAGACGACAAATCTCCTCTCAAACCCCGAGTGGCAGAACTTCTTATAAACCACGAGGAGGAAGCCCTCTTCAGCAAATCTCTGGCCACCATTCGCACCGACGCGCCCATTGAATTTTCTCTAAGCGGTGCAAGGTGGCGAGACGGCATAGATAAAGCTGAAGCGGAGAAAATCTTCGGCGAACTCGGGTTTAAAAGTTTAATATCCAGACTTAAAAACGGGCTCGTAGGGAACGAAGCTGAAGCGCCTGCGCAGAGGGAAGTTGAGGTACTTACGCCAAACGAAGTTGAAGCAGAAAACAAAATTAGAGAAAAGTTCGCCAACTCCGTGCCGGATAAACTCTTAAAGGAAGTTGAAATCCCCCTTATTAAAATTTTGGGTGAGATGAAGGAGAGAGGAGTTCTGATTGACACCCCCTACTTAAAAGAACTCTCGGTTGACTATCATAAAAGAATAAAAAAGCTTGAGAGAAAAATATGGGATTTGGCGGGTGAGGAGTTTAACATCAATTCGCCTAAACAGCTCGGAGTAGTTTTGTTTGAAACGCTCGCCCTTGAGGCAAGGGGGTTAAGGATGACCGCGACGGGTAATTACGGCACGAACATCTCCCAGCTTGAAAAACTGAAGGGAACCCATCCGATTATCGGGGAAATTATTTCCCACCGCGAACTGGCGAAACTTCTCTCAACATATATTGACGCTTTTCCTAAAATGGTTGACGGGGAGGGAAGATTGCATACCACTTTTGATTCAGCGGGGGCATCAACCGGCAGAATTTCCTCAAGCGACCCGAATTTGCAAAACATCCCCGCCCGCACGGAATTGGGGATGAACATCCGCCGCGCTTTCATCTCCCCCCGCGGCGCAAAACTCCTCGCTCTTGATTACTCGCAGATTGAACTGCGCATCCTCGCCATTTTGAGCAGGGATGAAAAACTCTCCGCTATCTTCAAGCGCGGAGAGGATGTGCATACCGCCGTCGCTTCGGAAGTTTTTAACGTTTCATCTCGCGACGTTACTCCAGAGATGCGCCGGAGGGCCAAAGTAATTAACTTCGGAATTATTTACGGGATGGGGGTGAACGCCTTAAAAAACAGCATCGGCTCATCGCAAAAAGAAGCGAGGGAATTTTATGACAATTATTTCATTCGCTTCCCCAAAATCTCCGGGTACTTGGAAGGATTGAAAAAAGAGGCCTACGAAAAAGGATACACGGAAACTTTTTTTGGAAGAAAGAGGTATTTCCCGGATATTAGAAGTCGGGTTGAATACGTGAGGAAATCGGCCGAAAGGATGGCGATGAACGCTCCGATTCAGGGGAGCGCGGCGGATTTCATCAAGCTCGCCATGGTTAACGCCGAAGAGGCTCTGCGGAAGAAGGGGCTGAAAGAAAAAGCGTCGCTCCTTCTCCAAATCCATGATGAGCTCGTCTACGAAGTCAAAAACGAGGCTCTTGAAGACGTCGCTCGGGTCGTTAGTCATGAAATGGAGCATGTCTGGGACGGGGGAGTGCCGATTGTTGTTCATGTTTCCGCCGGCAATAATCTGGCGGACTTAAAAGATTTGAAATTATGATATATCTCCTGCACGGCAAGGACACTTATAGAAGCAGGGAGAAGCTAAGGGAGCTTGAAGGACATTTTGTGAAAAGAGTGACCGGGACAGGGCTTTTCCGCGTGACGAGGGACGATTTCTCGGCAGAGAAGTTTGAAGAGCTTGTAAAATCAGACATTCTCTTTGGAGGTAAGCACGCGGTTGTCTCAATGGAGCTTTTGAGCAGTCCAGAATCACGGGGGAATGTTCAAAAGTTTTTACCCGATATGGCGGAGTCTCCCAACATTTTTATTTTTTGGGAAGAAGAGATAAACGAAGAAATTCTCTACGAAGTAAAAAAATATGCCGA
>DATDZM010000039.1:0-2194 GCA_036516815.1 Minisyncoccota bacterium
TGGGTGGTGTCCGTATCCCAGCCTGCCCCATAAACCGTGTCACTTATATTTAAAGAGGTAAGGGGAGCGCGAACATCGCAATCCGGATCCGTCGGCAGACATTCAGGATTTAGGGTGTCTCCCGGCTCATAAAAAGTGCCATTCCAGACGGCAAAAACTGTCGGAGCAAAGAAGGAAAGCACAACAATGACCGCGAATATTATTATTGTTTTTTTAGTAAATACAAATTTCATAAATTCACCTCACCCCTGACCCCTCTCCAGAGTACTAGCGAGGGGAAAATTCATTTGAGATATCAATATATATTATATAACAAAAGAGTGGCCTAACATATACGAAATGGGGATAAGTCTACCCCCTCCGTCATTCTGACACCTCCCCCTACGTAGGGGGAGGCTGGGAAGGGGTATTTCTATTTCTGTATCTTGCTGATGAGTATTTCCAAAAGTTTTTTTACGCTATTTTGGGCTTCTGCTTCGGTCTTGCTACCGGTAAAATTCTGCCATTCTTCCATTATTTCTTTGTCTTTCAAATCACGTACGGCATTTTCCAGAGAAAGCCGTGTCTCAAAGTCCACTTCCTTGTCCGCTTGCAATACTTTCTTCACGAACATAGAAGCGAAATTGACTACTTTTGTATTTACCTCCGCTTTATCTCTTATGGAATAGGCCGAGTTTAATTCTCGGTTCAGGAGAAAATAATTAAGCGCAAAAAATACGTTGCCGACAACAAGCGCTCCGATAACAATTATTAAAACAAGACGATTTTTACTTTCCATCATTTTTATTTAAAAACCTTAATAATTTCTCTCGCAAGGTATTACGATAGAAATTATACATTAATAATAATAAAACAACAATCAAAAGAACTGTTTGAAAATCAATTTTCTCCATCCACTTCGTGCTGGAACCGAGTTCTATGTTCTGGTGAATACCGCTTCCTTCCGCGACTACGAACACTTTCCCTCTGTGAGTCAGGTAGCCCGGCGCCTCCACTTCAAAATAATAAGAACCTTCCGGCACCAGGAACGAATAAGTGCCTCGGACATCCGTCACTTGAGGGTTTTCTTGCTGGTAATCTTTAGCGGGCCAGAGCTCGTATTTCTTGGTGGTAGTGTTTAAATGATACAAAGAAACTATCGCTGATGGAATACGAGTTTCTTTGGCGCCATTTTTCTCAAAGACGTATCCCTCTGGGTCAATGACTGTCGTCATTCGCATCTGACGAGTGCCCAATACCGGATCTATGTAGTTGATGACGGTGATGATTTCATATTCTCCCGGCACGACGGGGGAGACGACGTCCGCGGTGTAGATGCCGTCATGGTCCGGGTCAGTGTATTCAAATGAGGAGAGAACGAGTTTGTGTTCAATATTTTCAGCTATAGCCCCATCCTGCACCTTCCCCGGAGTACCGGAGAAGGAAATTTCCCCCTCTTCATTACTATGGAGAGGGGTGGGGGGTGAGGTGGGAACCTGTTCAACAAAATCGTTCATAGAAAAAAGCGCGGAAGCGGTGAGGGAAGAACGAGGAATGCTATTAGTGGAAACTTTGGGAGTGGGAGCTTTGAATACGAAATAGCCCGTCACACTGCTGGCCTTGCTGATAGGCTTGACTACTAAGCGTAATGTCTGGCCGGGCAGAGTGGACATCTGTTGGGAGACTTCACCCCTCTGTCCGACGGACAGGGCGACGTTTAGGTCAACGAGTTCTTGATTGGCGCGAGCGAAGACGAATTCCGCCGGAAGATTTTTCTTGGCGGAAGGGGAGAATTTCGCGATAGGTAAGCCTTTTATCAAAGCTATTTTACCGACACCCACGTTGTTCATCATTTGTCCGTCTAAATTAGAAAGCCCCGGAATGTTGATAGATACTCCGTTCAACTTATCAATCTCGGACAAGTTTTCCAATCCAACGGTGGTAATCGTTTTATCTAAAATGTTTGCCAATCCTGGAATGTTCAAAGACACACCAGTCAACTTGCCCAAGTCGCTCAGCCTCTCTATTCCTACGCTTTTCAAAGTTTTATCCAATTCTGGAAATTTACTTGCGAGGATGCGGATATCATAAGGCAATGGGGCAAAGACGAAAGAGTTGATGGCTTTTACAGGCAAAATGTTCCATATAAAGCTGAATGCCTTTGGCGTGATTTTCGGAATTTCCGCTAAAGTACCCAAGGAAGGCTTTTCTCCTC
>DATDZM010000040.1:0-2409 GCA_036516815.1 Minisyncoccota bacterium
CTTCTCAATAAGCCTTTGGGAAACTTTCTGGAGCTGAATATGCACTATCCCCTCCACGTCTTTGGCGCTTAGAGTATTAAATATAATTATCTCATCTAAGCGGTTTAAAAACTCTGGGCGAAAGCGGGACTCAAGCGCCTCGCGAATTTTTTCTTTAAGTTTAGTGTTGTGTTCGCTCTCCTCTTTACCACTCTCGCTTGTCACAAACCCGACTATACCCATCTGCCTCACGTACTCTGACCCGATATTTGACGTCATGATGAGTATGGTATTTTTAAAATTCACTTTTCTGCCCTTAGAGTCGGTAAGATGCCCGTTGTCTAATATCTGGAGCATGATGTTGAAAACTTCAGGGTGGGCCTTTTCAATCTCATCAAAAAGAATCACTGAATAAGGCCTGTGGCGAACAAGCTCCGTGAGCTGGCCGCCTTCTTCATAACCGACATATCCCGCTGGAGCGCCGATAAACTTTGAGACGGAGTGCCTCTCCATATACTCCGACATATCAACGCGGATTAAGGCCTTCCCGCTGTTAAACATAAACTCCGCCAAACTTTGCGCTAAATAGGTTTTGCCCACGCCGGTCGGCCCCAAAAACATAAACGAACCTATGGGCCTTTCCTCGTCGGATACCCCAGCGCGGGAGCGGCGCACGGCGTTCGCAATCTTCCCTATCGCCTCGTCCTGGCCGATGACACGCTTAGTAAGTTCTCCCTCCATGTGGGCAAGCTTCTCCGCCTCACCTTCAAGCATTTTTGAAACTGGTATGCCGGTCCAGCGCGAGACGACGTTCGCGATGTCCTCCTCCGTAATCACTTCCTTCAAAATCTGCCGAGATTGCTGGAGACGTCTCAGGCGCTTTTCTTCAGTGGCGAGCTGTTTCTCCGTTTCGGCAATCTTCCCGTAGCGAATTTCGGCGACCTTGGTAAAATCGGCGGCCCTCTCGGCGTTCTCCGCTTCAAAACGGAACGTCTCCAAACCCTTTTTTAATGAATTCATGAGGGAGATGGATTCCTTTTCGTTCTTCCATTTAATCTCCAGGCCGGAGATTTTTTCTTTTAAGTCGCTTATCTCGCGCTCAATCTCTTTGACTCTTTTTTCTCCCCCCTTGTCCTTTCTCAAAGACTCGCGCTCAATTTCAAGCCTCATAATTTCTCGGTTTGCCGTCTCTAGCTCTTCCGGCATGCTGTCAAGCTGAATGCGAAGAGCGGAGGAAGCCTCGTCTATGAGGTCTACCGCTTTGTCGGGAAGGAACCTCTCTGTAATATAACGGCTGGAGAGTTGGACCGCCGCCCGGATGGCTTCATCCGTAATCTTCACTCCATGATAAAGCTCGTATTTTTCTTTAAGACCGCGCAGAATAGCGATAGCATTCTCCTGACTCGGCTCCTCCACGTAAATCGGCTGAAAGCGCCGTGTAAGAGCGGCGTCCTTTTCAATGTATTTTTGATATTCTTTAATCGTTGTCGCTCCAATCATGTGAAGTTCTCCCCTGGCTAAGGCCGGTTTTAACATGTTTGAAGCATCCATTGCTCCTTCCGCCGCGCCGGCGCCGACGAGAGTGTGGACTTCGTCAATAAATAAAAGAATCTTCCCTTCCGCCCGCTCAATTTCTTTTATGACTCCTTTTAGGCGCTCTTCAAACTCTCCCCGATACTTTGTCCCGGCTACAAGCGACCCTAAATCCAGGGAAACCAATTCCTTGCCCTTCAGAGACTCCGGGGCATCGCCCTTAGCGATGCGAAGAGCCAAACCTTCGGCGATAGCGGTCTTCCCTACCCCAGCTTCGCCGATTAAAATGGGGTTATTTTTCGTGCGCCGGCTAAGTATTTGCATCCCTCGCCGTATTTCATCCTCTCTACCGATAATCGGGTCCAGCTTATCAGCCTCGGCAAGTTTCGTCAGGTTCCTGGCGTATTTTTCAAGCAAGCGAAGTTTCTTCGGGTCTTTAACGTCGGCAATTTTTGACTCGCGAAAATCTTTGAGCACGCGCATTACCTTCTCCTTGTCAACCTTAAATCTCTCAAGCATTTCCCTCGCCGGAGAGGGCACTTCAAGAATACCCAAAAACAAATGCTCTGTTGAGACATAATCATCTTTTAAATATTGAGTGATTTTTTGGGAGACTTCAAAAATCTTCCCGATCTCCGGCGAGAGATACATCTGATACGACGGAGAAGTGAGAGAAGTATTTTCCACTTCAGACATATTCTCCAATATGGAATCAGTAAGGAAATTAACGTCAATCTCCAGTCTTTCAAGAATTGAGAGAACAATGCTGTCTTCCTGCAGGGTAAGAGCGGCTAAAAGATGCATAACGTCAATCTGGTTCTGCCCCCGTTCAATAGCGAGCTCATGAGCCTTCCGAATGGCTTCCTGCGCTTTAACGGTAAAATTTGAGAATGGATT
>DATDZM010000041.1:0-2918 GCA_036516815.1 Minisyncoccota bacterium
TCCATTGCTTCTTTAAGAGCGACTGCCACCGCCGCTATTTGATTCAGATGCGGGCCTCCTTGGAGACCGGGGAAGACCGCTTTGTCAATGAGCTCGTGAATTAAAAATTTTGATTCAAGATTTATTGGCTTAATTTTTCTGGAAAAAATAATCGCGCTTCTAGGACCCCGAAGCGTTTTATGCGTTGTAGTTGTAACAACATCCGCGTACCTGAATGGCGAAGGATATACTCCCCCAGCGACAAGCCCGGCAAAATGAGACATGTCAACCATTAGATACGCTCCGACCTTGTCGGCAATTTTTCTAAACTTCTTAAAATCAATTATACGAGGGTAAGCGGTGTATCCCACGACGATAAGTTTTGGCTTCTCTTTCTCCGCGATTCTTTTGATTTCACTGTAGTTAAGCACCTCCGTTTTTTTACTCACTCCGTAAGGAATCTGCCGCCAAAACTTCCCGCTCGCGGAAACTTTCTGCCCGTGGGTCAAGTGCCCGCCCATATCAAGACTCATCCCCATAATCTTTTCTCCCATTGGCACAAGGCCGAGATAAACGGCGAGATTCGCTGGAGAACCGGAGAGAGGTTGAACGTTCGCTGCCCATCTAGAAGCAGAAAGTTTATAAAGTTTTAAGGCTCTTTCTTTGCATAGATTTTCTATCTTATCTACAACCGCGTTCCCCCGATAATAGCGTTTGGCGGAATATCCTTCAGCGTATTTGTTTGTAAGCTTTGACCCCAGCGCCTTTAATACATCGTCCGAAACATAATTTTCAGAAGCAATGAGATTAATGACGCCCCTCTGGCGCCTTTCTTCTTCACTTATAAGCTCCTCTATCTCCTTATCCTTCATAATCTAACATGCTATATTAAATCTCCTTTTTTTCTACTGCCCCAGAAGCTCAACTGTGGGGTCCTCTCTTAAAGCTTGGGAGCCGTATCTGTGCATCCCCATAAACATGCCAAGGGCCAAGTAGAGAGTCACAAGATGGGTGCCGCCATAACTTAAAAACGGCAAGTTAATGCCGGTAATCGGCAGCAGTCCTATATTCATCCCCACATTAACCGAAAAATGAGAGATAATAAATAGAGCAATACCTAGCCCGAAGAAGGATTCAAAGTTTTGGGGGGCGAAAAGGGCGTTCTTTAAAATTCTCCAGACTATGACGGCAAAAAAAATGAAGACGAGGAGCACGCCCACAAAACCCCATTCCTCGGCAAAAGCGGCAAAAATGAAATCCGTCTGATGTTCCGGTAAAAATTGGAGGCGGCTTTGGCTCCCATAGCCTATCCCTTTGCCAAAAATCTCGCCGGAACCAATCGCGATAGTGGACTGGAAGGCATTGTACCCGGCGCCTCTGATGTCGTGTATGGGGTTTAAAAATGACGTGATTCGACCCTTTTGATAAGGCTTCAGGGCGAAAAGCCACGCCATGCTAAAGATAAAAACGGCTGAAAGAGCAAGGAGAGCTAGATGCCTTTTACTCACTCCAGAAACTATAATCATCCCCAGCCAAATTAGAAAAATGATTATCGCTGAGCCAAAATCCGGCTGTAGAAAAACCAAGATAAACGGGACAAGCGCGTAAAGAGCGGAGACAAAAATGTGCTTGAAGTGGGCGATTGCCACGTGCCGCCTGGAGAAATATTTAGCCAAAATGGCGACAAGGAGAATCTTTATCGGGTCGGCCGGCTCAATGGAGAAAAAGTAGAGGTTAATCCAGCTCGTTGCCCCCCGCACAACCTTCCCCAAAACAAGGAGGGTTCCGAGTATAAGCATGGAAAATACGAAAAGAACGAGGAGTAATTCCCCCTTCTTCAAAAAACGCCAGTCAACAAAACTAGAGGAAAAAAATAAGATGAAAGCAATCGCGATCCAGACGAGCTGACGGGTGAAAAAATAATTATTTTCCGAACCCAGTTCCCGCATAGTCACGAGGCCGGCAACAAGCAGGGGAATTGTGCCCAGAAATAATCCCCAGTCAATATGTTTATGGGGAAAAATTTTCATGGCATGAGGCCGGGAGAGACTATGCGCGTCCTTACGAGGATATCAATCTTCTCCGGCTCCGCGACAAAGGGCCCTCCCCAAGTGAGGACAGCTGTTTCTATACTGTTGGAATTTATCAAGTCTATTTTTGTGGAGCTCACGCCGAGGACGCTCCCATCGCCTAGAGAAAGGATGGCGGAGACGCTTATGTCGCGCGCGGGGAGAAGGGTCTTGTTCTCAATCTGGACCGCGAGGCGCGGAGATGGATCGCTAGTAAATTCTTTGCTCACTATAGTGAGATTCGGTTTCTCCCTTTCCACCCTCTCCCATTTTAGATTTTCCATAAGCTCAACGGACGTCTTTGCCGGAACGCGCTCCCCCGTGCCTATTGACGATTCAAAGATTAAAACGCGTTCACCGGGGTTTATGAAAGTTATTCCCTCTCTCACCGCTATTAAAATATTATCCGCGTCGTATAACTTAATGGCATAGCGCAAGTTGGAGATACCCAGGAAGGCGTTGGGATTTGAAACGATTGAAGCCGCCTCGTACCTCCCTCCCGTTACCTTAAACGATTTTGCCCAGATAACTTCAAGGTTGCGGATTTCCCCCAGACATTTCTCGCAATTTTTGCCACCGCAGTCAATTCCTTCCTCGTCCTGATTTTGCTTTTTGTCAAAGCAACTTGGGGCAGTCTGTTTTATGTAAACGTAAACAAGCGGGATGGCAACAATCGCGAGAACTATAAAAAAGAGTGTAACTTGCCTCCTCTTCGCCCAGTTCATGAGTAGTATTATTCCATAAACCTAAACTTTCTCCAAGAGTGTCTGGGAGACTAAGTGTCAAACTAAAGTCTGAACCAGAGTTTCTTAGGACATAAGAACTGAATTGCGAGAGAACACACGGCGGCCACCATACCACCTAGGCGGA
>DATDZM010000042.1:0-2461 GCA_036516815.1 Minisyncoccota bacterium
AACCCACCAAGCGTGGGAGAAAAGTCCGAGCACGATAATAAACCCCGCCACAAAAACCATGCCCCAACCCGTCGCTCTCTCAATTTTGTCCTTGCGCGCCACGAGCCAAGACAAGGCATTAACACCTAAAATTCCTAAGATTGCGAGGAGGAGAAGGGGCAGGACTCTACCAACGGCGTGGATGAAGAAAAGAAGCCAGCCATAGAATACGTCTCCCGATGCCGCTATGCGGGTCAGAATGACAGGTGTTGCCGGATGAGGGCAGCCGACCCCGACATTCCCCAAAAAAAGTCCAAGAAAAAATGCCTTCAGGTAATCCTGCCTCTTTTGAATAAATGCCGCAGCCGCTCCAGAGTAAGTCGGCATGCGGAATTTTATTATCCCAATTTCGCTCAAAGCGAAAAGATAAGCAAAAATTCCAGCGATAAAGTAAAGCCAATTTTTTACAACCTCCAAGGGGGCTCCGAGCGTTCCGATCGCCACTTCACCGACGACGGCCGCGATTACCCCGTAAAGGCTAAGCATAATCGCCACGCCAAGGCCGAATGAAATGGCGATACCGAGGCCCTTAGCCGCACCCTTACCCATAGAGAGGGGAACAACGACGAAAGCGAGAGGCAAAGTGCAGGGGAGGACGATCATTGTAAGTCCGGCGGCAAAACTAAAAAGATACCAGCCCAGGCCCACAGGCACAGTCGGTCCGAGGAAGAAGAACCAAATAAGCCCGAAGACGATGAGAGCAAAAATGGCGAAGATAAGAAAAACAAGAGTTGTTTTTAAGCTACTTGACTGTCCCATATTGTTTTAATGAATATATCCATAAGGCAAGAGAGGCCCCGAGAACCCCAAAATCTCTAAATGTTACTGAATCAACTCCGACGAGGAAAAGAATGACCGCCATTTCTATTGTGGATAATCCCGCCGCCCACTTTACGTACGCCCGTGGTGTAAACCAGGCTAGGAAAATAATTCCAAATAAGAATTCTATGCCGCCCTGAATTTGAAGATAACGAATTACTCCGACCGTGTTTTCTATGAATAATTGAATAAATTGAGGAAGTGGTCTAATCGCCCAAGTCCACGCCGTGGGGTGGCGGATGATGTCGTACCCCGAGTATAGATACATTATTCCCAACCCGAGACGCAAGGCTAATACAGGATTAATTTTTTTCATGAGACTTATTTAAGCCGAGAGTTCTTTTAATTTCGCCACAAACTTATTTCGGTCGAACCCGCCGCTTGCGAAGAGTTCTCCATTAAATATTATACCCGGGGAAGCGAAGATCATATACTTCTGTACCATCTCTTGACCCTCCGACGTCGTCACGTCCACTTTTTTGTATATCACGTTCGGCCAATCTTTTTCTATAGTGTGCCAATATTCTTCAAGGGCTCGGCAGGTGTGGCATCCGGGGGAGACAAGTTCTTCAAAAAGAACGGTTTTCATACTACTATACCTCACATTCTAGTATATAAATGGCGGCAAGGCTAATCTAGACTGTACAAAATTGTGAAATTCGTAGAGATGGTTGTTTTCTCTCCGACGTGGTACGAATTAAGAATGGACAAGCTTAAAATTAGGTTCTCCCAAAAAGACGTCGTGTTGTTGTTTGCTCTTATTTTGCTCGTGTCTGTTTTTGTCTTCTACCCATCGGGGCTATTCATTCAGGATAAGGGATTGTCTCCCCAAGGCCAAGAGTTCAAAATTCTTTTTGTGGGAGACGTTATGTTTGGCCGTCACGTGGAGACTCTGATGGAGAGTAACGGGCCAGATTACCCATTTCAAAAAATAAAAGAATTTTTGAAAGGTTATAATTTTGTGGTCGCAAATCTCGAGGGCGCGATTACCAAAGACCACGCCAAATCGCCCGACCAGTCATTTAAATTTTCCTTCCCGCCGGAGAGCGGAAGAGTGCTAAGGGACAATAATATTACTTTGCTCTCTATCGCCAATAATCACGCTCTTGATTATGGTGATAGAGGATTTACAGAGACCAAAAAATACCTGGCAGAGAGCGGCATTAATTACTTCGGCCATCCAGTTGGCTCCCCGAGAAATTATGTCTTTCAAAAAAAGTTTGGAGAGCGCAATGTTATTTTTTTAGGATTCAACTCGACTTACCCATCGTTTCATATTGAAGAGGCAGAAAAACTCGTAAAATCTTTTACTTTAGATGAAGAGAGCTTTGTGATTGTCTATATGCATTGGGGAGACGAGTATAAAAAATTATCCAATTCTTCACAGCGGGCGATTACCCACTCTCTTATAGACAGCGGCGCTGACCTTGTCCTTGGTTCGCATCCCCACGTGGTCCAAGAAATAGAGAGTTATAAAGATAAACTCATTTTTTACTCTCTTGGGAACTTTGTTTTTGACCAATACTTCTCTAAAGACACCCAGGAAGGGTTGGCCGTAGAACTTATCTTCCGTGACAAAAAGGAAACCTACAAGATTTACCCA
>DATDZM010000043.1:0-2295 GCA_036516815.1 Minisyncoccota bacterium
TTTATGTATAGCGAACGCGCAAGCAGAAGTTTAACGCGGTCGATAATGAGGAGGGTTTACCTCGTTTGGGTTTTGAGGCAGGTGAGAAACCCGTTTCTCATAGAGGGAGCGTTGCTCGTTGTTCTCTCCGCAAGTTTTGCCGCGTACGTCTCTGTAGTTAACGTTGTCGCTAATTTTGGAGCGACCTCGTCTTCATTCTCAAACGCTCTCCAATTTATTACCCGAGCCTTTGCTGGCACGGAGCTCGCCACTAAAGCACTCTTCTCTCTGATTACGATGACTATTCTTATCCTTGCCGTTACAGCATTTAAACGGCGCTCTCTTTTATCTTACTCTCGATCTCTTTAGTTATTTTGGAGTTTGACTTTAAGAACTCGCGGGCGTTGTCATAGCCCCGCCCAAGGCTGGTTTTGTCGTAGGAGTAAGAAGCGCCGGATTTTTTGACGATACCGTACTTTTCGCCAAGGTTCAAGACATCGCCGTAATAAGAGATTCCTTCATTATATATAATATCAAACTCGGCGGTTTTAAACGGCGGCCCAACTTTGTTTTTCACTACTTTTGCTTTTGTGCGATTGCCGATTACCTCCTCCCCTTTTTTAATTTGAGCGGAGCGTCTTACTTCGATCCTCACCGAGGCGTAAAACTTAAGCGCCTTCCCGCCCGGAGTGGTCTCCGGATTGCCGAACATCACGCCTATCTGCATTCGTATTTGATTGATAAAAATAATGACCGTGTTTGATTTAGCGACAATGGAGGTAAGCTTGCGGAGCGCCTGGGACATTAATCTTGCCTGTAGCCCGACGTGAGATTGCCCCATTTCTCCCTCAATCTCCGCTTTGGGCGTTAGAGCCGCGACGGAGTCTATGACTATAACGGCAATACTGCCGGAACGCACGAGGCTCTCGCAAATTTCAAGGGCCTGCTCCCCGGTGTCTGGCTGGGAAACAAGAAGGTCGTCTATTTTCACCCCTATCCGTTTCGCGTACTCTGGGTCCAGGGCGTGCTCAGCGTCAATAAAGGCGCATATCTCGCCACGTTTTTGCGCTTCGGCGATAATATGGAGAGCGAGTGTCGTTTTTCCCGAAGATTCTGGACCAAAAATCTCAATCACTCTGCCCCGCGGGACGCCGTAAACGCCTAAAGCAATGTTCAGGCTCAAGGAACCGGTGGATATAACGTTTACATGAATCCTTGGAGCTTCTCCAAGTTTAATGATCGAACCCTCTCCAAATTTCACCTTAATTTCGCGCAAAGCGTTCTCGAGCCCCACGGACTCTTTTTTCAACTCCTTTTTTTCTTTTTTATTAAACATCTGATTCTCCTTTATTGTAATACAACCTCCCGCCAGACCTTAACCTTCCTATTAAATTTATCTCGCGCTTCAACTTCTATCGTCGTTTGCCCCGGTCCCAAAAGAATTTTTTCTTCAAAATCGCCTTTCTCATTTGTGAATATCTGCCTGCCGTTTAAATAAAGTACCGCGATGTTTCGCGCCCCTCCCCGAACTTTTATAAAAGAATTTGAAAAAGATGCCCCGTCCGCTGGTTCCATGATGCGCACGCTTGGCCCCTGGAGAAAGTTTAAGGACCGAAAAAACCCGTATATCCCGAAGAATATGACAAAGATAGTCACGAAACCGATTTTATAATATGTTACCGGTTTTGTGGTCATAGCTTCCTCTCTTCTTCTCCCAACTCCGTTATTTTTTCAAAATTGCTTCCACCTTCACTCACATCCAGGAGCATCTCCCTTGGCTTTGCCCCTTGCCCCGGGCCGACGACCCCTCTTTCTTCAAGGAGGTCCATAATCCTTGCCGCCCGCGCGTATCCGAGTTTAAATTTCCTTTGAACGAAAGAAGTTGAGGCTCTTTTTGATTTTAGCACCTCCTCCCTTACCGCTTCATATAATTCATCGTCGTCTTCATTACCGCTTTCTTCCTCCTCTAAACTTTTCATGTCTAACTTGGATTGCCACTTTGCTCCGGATATTCCGCCTTCAACCGCCGGCAAGTCTCCCGGTGGGCCTACATCTTCCAGATCAACATCTTTATATTCTTTGGCAAGGAAGTCAACGACTTTTTTTATCTCCTTCTCCGATATATACGGGCCTTGAACACGCTTTGGCTTGGCGGAATCGCTTGGCAGATAAAGCATGTCCCCCTTGCCCAACAGTTTCTCCGCGCCGGACATATCTATAATAGTACGCGAGTCTATTTGAGAGGCAACCTGCAGGGCGATGCGCGTCGTAATGTTCGCCTTGATAAGGCCGGTGATGACTTCAACCGAAGGGCGT
>DATDZM010000044.1:0-4066 GCA_036516815.1 Minisyncoccota bacterium
CTCCCTTTCTTTCACTCCATTTCCTGCGGCCGACGCGGGGTGACATGGCCTCCAAAATTTCAGGCAAAATACCAGCATCCCGCCACCTCTTTAAACGCCTCCAGCAAGTGATGCCGGAACCGTAGCCCATCTCTATGGGAAGAGAGCCCCAGGAAAGATTATTTTTCAAAATGAACACGATGCCTGTAAACACTTTCCTGTCGTCAATGGGCTTGCGGCCTCGTTTTTTCCCCATTGTCTTTCTAGGAAGTTCCTTCTCTTCCGGCAGAATCCTACTCACCTTCTGCCACAATTTGTCACTGACAAGCTCGCCCATCTCTTGCCTCCATTCTCTAATGGTTAGCTAAACCCAGAAGGACATTATCTTCTGCTTTAGAGTATAGATAATAAATTAAGTCACATCAAGTTATCTACTCCCACCCTTTTAGTTCCAGGCCGTTTCTAGCCGCGGCTTGTTCCGCCTCTTGTTTTGAAAACCCTTCCCCCTTAGCCACGCATATTTCCCCGAGATATACTCCGACAATAAAATTTTTGGCGTGGTCTGGGCCGGACTCGTTTATAACTTTGTAGCTCGGCGTGGTGCCAGCGACCTCCTGCGCCTTTTCCTGGAAGTGGCTTTTGGCGTCAATCCATAATTTCTTCTCGTGCACTTCGTGAATTTTGGGGAAAAGCGTCTCTTTTAGGAAAACATGGGCGCCCTCATACCCCCCATCAAGATATATGGCTCCGACTAAAGCTTCAAGCGTGTTCGCGAGGATGTATTGGCGGGCCTTGCCCAAGTCCCTCGCCTCTCCGCGAGAGAGAAGGAGGTAGTCCCCCATGCCGATACCTTGGGCAACTTCAGAGAGCATTACTGAATTAACCATGGCGGCGCGGAAGCTTGTCAGCTCGCCTTCATTTTTCTCCGGATACTTGGCGTAGAGATATTCGGTGACAACGAGCTCCAGAACCGCGTCTCCTAAAAACTCAAGTCGCTCGTTATGCTCAAGACCGGAGTCTGGATTTTCATTCAAGTAAGAGCGGTGCACGAAAGCCTGCTCCAGAAGGTCGGGGTTATGAAATTTAAGCCCCAGCTTTTTTTGAAAACCGCTAAAATCTTTTGTCACTATATTTATTTCTCCCTTAATATATTGATGGCTTTTGTGATAATCGGGAGTATGTCGTCATAAGTTTTAAGCTCCGGCACCTCTTGGAGAGTGAACCACGCGGCGTTATCAAGGCCGCCGGTTTCTTTGAGATGTAATTCCTTATCCTTTGTGGAGGCAAGGAAGTAAGCGACTGTTTTTCGAATCTTTCCCCGCTCCGGGTCTGAAGCGGTGTATTCATTACTGCCGAGCTCCGCTTTGATAATAATATCTACCCCTATCTCCTCCTTTAGTTCTCTCGCCGCCGCTTCTCTCTCGCTCTCTCCCTCCTTCAGATGCCCCTTAGAGAGCGTCCACCTGCCAAAAACGTCATGGACAAAGGCCAGGTAAAAAATGTTATCGCCTTCTTCCCGATAAACGACCGCTCCGGCGTACTTTTCTTGAGGGAGTTTTGAGAGGTCAAATTGTTTTTTACTTCTTTCCCTTCTTGTCGGAGCGTCTTTGTCTGGCTCCCCGAGCTCCTTATAAACGGTTCCCAAAACTCCGTTTACAAATTTCCCCGACGATGTTCCGCCAAACGTTTTCGCGAGTTCAATCGCCTCATTGATAGCCACTTTGGCAGGCACTTCTTTCGCGTCTCCAAACAAAATTTCATACAAACCTACGCGCAAGACATTCCTGTCCACCATGGCTATTTGAGGCAGGGGCCATTCCGGTGCCGCTTTAACGATAATCTCGTCTAGCTTGGCCTGATTGTCCAGAATGCCCTTGATCACCGATTCTATATATTTAGTGTCGTCAATGCCCGGCGCGAATTCCTCAATGTTGTGCGCCAGGATCTCGTCTATCTTAGAATTGTCGCAGCCGTTAAAGTCCCACTCAAATAGAGATTGTAAAACGATGCTTCTTGATAAATGCCTGTTTGCCATCTATTTTTCTTTCCCTTCCACTTTCCCTTCAAGCTGCCTCTCTTTCTCCTTCCTCTGCTTTTTGTCTAACTTCTTCAACACATCAAACATCACTCTGCCTCGATAAGTCCCGCAGTTCAGACATACCGTATGCGGGGGTTTCAGTTTCTTGCACTTCGAGCAAGGTATGAAAGACAAAGATTGCAGGGCATGGTGCGCCCGCCTAAGTCCAGTATGGCTTCTAGTATGCCTCATTCGTACTGACATAATAACCAAAGTACACTACTTTCGCGATTTTGTAAACATAAAACTTTTGCGATGGGCTGGAGATAGACCGATTTTTTTTAAGGCAAAGACGTGCGCCTTTGTGCCGTAGCCTTTATGCTTATCAAATCCGTATTCAGGAAATTTTTTGTGCAGGCGCGTCATTAACTTGTCGCGCTTTACTTTAGCAACAATGGAGGCGAGAGATATGACGGGTATTAGCTCGTCGCCGTGTACGACAGCTTCTAGCTTCTTAGCTTTTAGCTTATAGTTTTCGGGGAGAAGAAGGCCGTAGTCTAAAAAGATATTGCAATCTTCAATACTTATTCCGTTCTGTGATAAGAGCCTTAGACATGCTCTCCCCGCCGCCAAGTTTGTCGCTCCAGAGATATTTATTCTATCTATCACTCGCGGGTAAACATTCGCGACGGCATAAAAAATTTTAGGGTGGTTTTTAACATACACAAACCACTCTTCCCTCTGCCTCGCGTTCAACTTCTTTGAGTCTCTGGGTTTGAGTTTTGAGATTTGCCCTATGAGATTAAAGGGGATGATTACCGCCCCGACCGTCACCGGCCCGGCCAAAGGCCCTCGCCCAGCCTCATCAATGCCTATGATGTATTTCACAAAAGTATTTATATTCTAAGAAAAGAACTTGGTGTTTGTAGCGAATTCCCCTCATCCTCCCGTGAGCAAACAAACACAAGTTCTTTTCTTAAATTATGATATAATCTACCCGTTATGTCATTCGTCCACCTTCATACTCACAGCTGTTACTCGCTCCTCGACGGGCTTTCAAAGATTGACG
The DNA here is from genome assembly GCA_036516815.1 of Minisyncoccota bacterium. GTDB lineage: Bacteria > Patescibacteriota > Minisyncoccia > UBA9983 > UBA9983 > DATDZM01. Next base: position 3,066 of record DATDZM010000044.1, read on the forward strand.
ATTTAGTGGATCTCGCAAAAAAACACAACATGAAGGCAATTGCCCTTACAGACCACGGCGCGATGTATGGAGCGATTGAATTTTATAAAAAATGTAGGGCGGCGGGGATAAAACCGATTATCGGCGTTGAAGCTTACATCGCCACGCGCTCGCACCTTGATAAAGAGCCGGGAATTGACTCCCACAGGTATCACTTAACTCTCCTCGCGAAAAACTTAGCCGGTTATAAAAACCTAATGAAGCTTGTCTCTATCGCGCACATTAAAGGTTTCTACTACAAGCCGCGCATGGATAAAGAACTTCTCCGAAGATACTCCGATGGCATTATCTGCCTCTCCGGCTGTTTTGGCAGCGAGCTTGGAAGAGCCCTCCGAAATAGAGACAAGGAACGGGCCCTCTCGGTGGTAAAGGAACATCAGGAAATTTTTGGCAAAGAAAATTACTTCCTTGAAATTATGCATCATCCGAAAATCGAAGGTCACAGCGAAGTAAGAGAAGCCACAATCACTCTCGCCCGCGAGGTTAATATACCTCTTGTCGCCACATATGATTCTCATTACCCCCGCCCGGAGGATAATCGCGCCCATGATACTCTGGTCGCTATACAGACAAACACGGACCTCTCGGACGAGAGCCGGATGTCAAACGCGATTGAAGACTTCTCCTTCATAAGCCCGGAGACGGCGAGAGAATACTTCTCCTACGCCCCCGACGCGGTCAAGAACACTTTGCGCGTCGCCGATATGTGCGAGGTGGAGCTTCCTCTCGGAGACTGGTCGTTCCCTGAAGTTACTTTGCCAAGCGGCGTGACCTACGATGAAGAGCTCCAGAGGCTCACCCACGAAGGATTAAATTACCGCGGCATGGAAAAAACGAATGAAGTGGAGGAGCGCATAGGGTATGAGCTAGGCATAATCCGGAAGAAAAAATACGCTCCTTATTTTCTCGTCGTCGCCGACCTTCTCCGTTTCGCGAGAGAGCGCGGAATATTGACAAATGTG
>DATDZM010000045.1:0-7880 GCA_036516815.1 Minisyncoccota bacterium
AAAAGGAGTATATCTGATTTTCTTCACAGCCAGTATACCCTCGGTAGACTGGCTTTTTTCTTCCTTAAAATTTTTTGTGAAAACAGAGATACCATCTAGATGCGATCGTTGGAATTTGGAATAGTTTGTTTTTGTAATACCCGTCCTCTTTGATATACTTCAAACATATGGAATCTGTTTTGGCGGCGCATACGCGGTCGGGGAAATTTCATCATGGCTATCTACTCGCCGGAGATTTTGAACGTCAAAAAAAGGCCGCTTATGATGCCGCCCGGGTTATTCTTAATTCAGAGAACCCTGAAGCTCACCCCGACTTTTTTTACGCGGAGTATGGTTTATTCGGCATTGAGGATAGCCTTATTTTAAGACAAAGAGCGGGAAATCGACCTTTCTCCGGTGAGAGCAAAGTTTTTATTCTTCAAGTTTTTTCGTTCAGCCGAGAGGCGGAAAATGCACTCCTTAAATTATTTGAAGAACCGACTTCGGGAACTTATTTTTTTCTCATTGTGCCTTATATTCATACCGTAATCCCGACGCTCCTCTCGCGCTTAATAATAATAAAACAAGACGAGGGGAGGGGAGTGCCGGCAGGTGATTTATCCCTGGCAAAAGAGTTTCTCTCCTCTTCCTCCAAAAAGCGTTTTGATATAATATCCGCCCTTAAAGAAGACAAAGAAAAAACAATTTCTTTTCTAAACACTTTAGAGGTTTCTCTAGACGAAGTTAAATCACGGGAGGAGCTTGAAGAACTAATGCGCTCGCGGGGATACATTCTTGACAGGGCGCCGTCTCTCAAAATGATTCTTGAGCATCTTGCGCTTGTCGTTCCCCGAATGTACAATTGATACTGATGAATTATGATTTCAAGTCCCTAGAGGCTAAAGGCGGGGAAATGAAGCTCTGGCTTGTAAATGAGTTCGGCGTTCTCCGCACAGGTCGCGCCACTCCGGCGATACTTGATTCTATTCTAGTTGATTCTTACGGGGTAAAAACCCCCTTAAAACACGTCGCTTCTATAAGCATTGACGACCCAAAAACTCTACGAGTAACTCCGTGGGACGCGAGTATTTTGAAAAGTATCGAGACAGCTATAAGCCTATCAAACATCGGAGTTCAGCCGATTGCTGATAAAAATTCTGTTCGCATCAGGCTCCCTGACTTAACGGAGGAGAGGAGAAAAATGCTTCTCAAAGTAGTTTCAGAGAAGTTGGAGGATGCGAAGGTTTCTCTCCGCAAGGAGAGAGACGAGGTGTGGAAAAACATCCAGGAAGGGGAAAAGGAGGGAAAAATTTCAGAAGACGATAAGTTTCGCTTCAAAGACGAGCTCCAGAAGATTATTGACAAGCTCACGGCTGAACTCCATGATCTCTCGGAGAAAAAGAAATTAGAAATAGGAAATTAGATTACCCGCCCGCTGTGTCAATTATCATATTTCTTATTATCCTGGCAGTACTTATCCTCGCCCACGAATTTGGGCATTTTATTGTCGCTAAAAAATCCGGCATTCTTGTGGAGGAATTTGGCATCGGCTTCCCCCCGCGGATATATAAGCGCAAAAAGGGCGAAACTACTTACAGCATAAACGCCATTCCCTTCGGCGGATTCGTAAAAATGCTTGGTGAAGACGGAGAGACGCCCAGAGAAGCAAGTTTAAGCAAAAGAAGTTTTATTTCCAAACCGGCTTATACGCGGGCGCTTGTTTTAATTTCCGGAGTGGCGTTTAACATTCTCCTCGCTTGGGTTATTATTTCTTTAAACATAACCATCGGCATGCCGATAGACACGAGCGTCATAGCCGGAGAAAATATCCCGCCTCAAACATATAAAGTTTTCGTCACTGAAGTAAGTAAAAATTCTCCCGCGGAGAAGGCAGGCATCCTCATAGGTGATGAAATTATCGGCTTTAACCACGTCAAAGATATGCAGAACTTCATCCAATCCCACAGGGGGGAGGAAGTGATGCTGGAGTTAAAAAGGGGAAAGGAAAGTTTCAAAACATTGGTTGTCGCTCGCGGCAATCCCCCAATAGGAGAAGGTGCTATCGGTATCTCTATGGGAGAGGGGGCCGTATTAAAACTGCCTTGGTACAAATCCATTCTTTACGGCGCTAAGCTCACGGCTCTCTTTACGGTGGAAACGGCAAAAGCCATTTTTGTCTTTATATATCAGAGTTTGCGCGGGCATGGGAGTTTTGACCAAGTCCTCGGCCCGGTAGGTATTGTAGGTCTGACGGGGACAGTCGTCGGCCTCGGTTTTAGCTACATCTTAAGTTTTACCGCCTTTCTCTCAATTAATTTGGCGTTGCTAAATATTATACCGTTTCCGGCCTTAGACGGCGGCAGGCTTCTCTTCCTTGTTACAGAAGAAGCTTTGGGCAAAAAAATCAGCCCTAAAATTTCTTCTCTAATCCATAGCGCCGGCTTTGCCATCCTTCTCATTCTTATGGCTATAGTTACATATAAAGACATTCTCCGTTTGATATAAATAGGGATTGCAGGTATACTAGAGCCCAATCATGCTCCAGTCCGCGCTGTACCCCAAAACATTAAAAGACGCTCCAAAAGACGAGGTTTCCGTAAACGCCAAACTTCTTATTCAAGCCGGCTTTTTGAGCAAGCTGATGGCGGGAGTCTACACTTATCTCCCGCTTGGCCTCATGGTCCTTAAAAAAATTGAGAACATCATCCGCGAGGAAATGCTAAAAGCGGGCGCGGCTGAACTTCTCATGCCGGCCCTTCACCCAAAAGAAAATTGGCTAAAGACCGGCAGGTGGGACACGTTGGACGTGCTTTTTAGAACCTCAAGCAGCACTTCCAATAACGAGTTCGCTTTGGGCCCAACCCACGAGGAGGTGATTACCCCGCTTCTTGCGCGTTCCTCGCTTTCCTATAAAGACCTGCCGATTAACCTATTTCAGATTCAACATAAGTTCAGAGACGAGAAGCGCGCGAAATCCGGCCTTTTACGCGGCAAGGAATTTCTAATGAAGGATCTCTATTCCTTCCACAAAGATGAAGAAAGTTCCGCGCGCTATTACGAAAAGATGAAGATCCATTATAAAAATATTTTTAAGGTTGCCGGCATAGGAGAAAAAACTTATTTAACCTACGCTTCCGGCGGGACATTCTCAAAGCTTTCTCACGAATTTCAGACAATAACTGAGGCGGGCGAGGATGTGATATTCCTGTGCGAGAAATGCGGAGTGGCGGTGAACGACGAAGTAAAGAAAGATTATCCTAACTGTCCGGAATGCAGCAACAAAAACTTGAGGGAGTTGAAATCCATTGAGGTCGGAAATATTTTCCCTTTGAAAACAAAATTTTCGGTGGCTTTTGACTTAAAATTTAAAAACGAATCCGGGAAAGAAGAGTATGTAGTGATGGGATGCTATGGCATAGGTCTCGGCCGCCTTTTAGGGGCTATCGTTGAAGTGAGCCATGACGATGAGGGAATTATCTGGCCAGATAGCGTTAGCCCTTTCAGCGTTCATCTCATAGAACTTAAAGGGGGGAAAGTTGAGGCCGGAAAATTGTATAAAAAATTAAAGGCGACAGGCATAGAAGTTTTATATGACGAGAGAGAGGATTTGTCCGCGGGAGAGAAATTTTCCGACGCGGACTTGATTGGCATTCCTCACCGAGTGGTCGTAAGCGAGAAAACTGTTAAAGCCGATAAATTTGAGGTGAAGAAAAGAGGAGGGAGAAAAGTGAGTCTCCTCGCGGAAAAAGAATTACTGGCCTATGTTCAAAAGGTTTAACCGTTTTTTCTCAAAAGATATCGGCATTGATCTCGGCACCGCCAACACCCTCGTCTATCTTCGGGGACAGGGTGTGGTTATAAACGAGCCATCGGTGGTGGCCGTGAACAAAAAAACCGGCCGTGTCGTGGCGATTGGGAACGAAGCTAAACGGATGGTGGGGAGAACGCCGGGTCATATTGTCGCCATCCGCCCGCTTGTTGACGGAGTAATTTCAGATTTTGAAGTTACGGAAGAAATGCTCGCTTATTTTATTCGCAAGGTGCATAAAGACACCTCCCGATTTTTTGCCCGCTCGCGGGTTGTGATAGGGGTCCCGTCCGGCATCACAAATGTGGAGATTCGAGCTGTGCGGGACGCCACTTATAACGCCGGCGCGAGAGAAGTGCACATTGTTGAAGAGCCGATGGCGGCGGCGATTGGCGCCCGTCTAGCGGTACACGATCCAGTCGGGAATATGATCATTGATGTTGGAGGAGGAACCACTGATATCGCCGTCATCTCATTAGGAGGAATCGTGACGAGCAAAAATCTCCGCATCGCCGGCGACAAACTTAATCAAGACATTATAAATTACGCCAGGGATGAATTTAAAATCCTCCTCGGCGAGAAGACGGCGGAAGACGTGAAAATCGCCATCGGCTCCGTCTCTAAGTCCAGCGACGGGCTTGAGGCGACCATAAGGGGGAGAGATTTGATAAGCGGTTTGCCGAGGGAAGTGACTGTTACCGACACCGACATTCGCGAGGCTATAATAAAATCGATTCGCGCTTTGATAAGGGCGACAAAAGAGGCGATTGAAGAAACTCCGCCGGAACTCGTGGCGGATATCATGCATCGCGGAATTATTCTTGTCGGCGGCGGATCTTTCTTAAAGGGGCTGTCTTCTCTAATTGAATCAGAAGTGAAGATACCGGTTCATGTCGCCGAAGATCCCTTAACGGCAGTAGTGAGGGGCACTGGCCATATTCTTGAAGACCTTCCTCTTTACGAGGATATTCTCCTGCAACATGAAGACGACATTCCGCCAAAATGATTTTTATCCCCAGAGCCGGAGGAGTAAAAAATTAAAGTTTTTGCTTCCCGGAGTGTTTTTTCTCATCATCGCCATATTTATTTTTAGAAACACCGATATTGAATCACCTATAAATGGTTTGGTGATGAAATCTGTGAGGCCCCTATTTGCTCTTCGCAATGGAGTCTTTAATTTCACCGTTCAGAGCAGAGCTTATTTTGATGGTCAGGCGCTCCTTCTAGGAAAAATAAAAAAACTTGAAGCCGAGGGGGAGGCTCTTAAGGCAAAACTTTTGGATTACGACCTTGTCACGGGGCAGAATGAAGAGTTAAAGTCTCTTTTCTCAAGAAATATGCCGGATCGAAAATACATTCTTGCCGGTGTTTTATCTTCTCCGCCACAAGCGCCTTACGACATGTTGATTTTAGATGGAGGGCGCGAGGATGGAGTGACATATGGCGTGGGGGTTACGGCTTATGGAACAATTTTGCTTGGATACGTGGAAGAAGTATACGAATCAACAAGCAAGGTAAAGCTCATTTCTTTCCCTGGTTTGGAGACAAAGGTCTTTTTTGAAAGCTCTGATATTGCCGGAATAGCTTTAGGCAAGGGGGGAGGAAATTTTTTGATGGAACTGCCGAGTTCTCTTCCGGTAAAAACCGGGGATATTGTTGCGACTCCGGGGATAAGTCCGCTCACGGTAGGGATAGTCGAGAAAGTGGAAATTGATTTGGCAAACCCATTCCAAAAAATATTTTTTCGCTTCCCGGTTAATATTCAAAATCTCCAGTATGTTATGATACTGAGGAGCTAAAAAAGGAAAAACATGATAAAACGCATTCTTGCGGACAGCGCAATCATCGCCGGTGTGGCCGTATTTCCATGGTATGTTATTTTTCCAATCGCTGTTATTTTTGTTTTCCTCTTCCACAATTTTTTTGAAATCATCGCGCTTGGTTTTTTAATAGACGGCCTGTACTCCGTGCCCAGCGGTAACATTTTTTACGGACATTTTGGAGTGTTTACTGTCCTTGGCCTTGTCGGAGTGGTAGCAAGCGAGTACGTGAAGACAAAACTTTTCTTTCTCTCATGAGAAAAAAAAACGCTTATATATATCCTGACGAGACCTTCATGGATTCGGAGAATATACCCGCCTTTAAGACAGCTCAATTTGAAGGGGTGATAGAAAAGCCTATCAGCCGAAGAGTGTTTATAAATATAATGGGCGTTTTTCTTCTCATTGTCATCTTTTTCGCCGGACGCATCTTTGACCTCCAGGTCGTGCGCGGAGATTATTTTAGAGCGAGGAGCGAGAATAACCGCCTGAAGTCGGAGGTCCTTTTTCCGGACAGAGCGATTATTTATGATAGGAATAATGTTCCATTAGTTTGGAACGATTTTGATTTGAGAATCTATTCTGACCTCCCTGGACTATCTCATATTTTAGGATTCGTCGGACTCCCCTCAAGGAACGACATGGAACGTTTGGGTCTTGTCTCTCCGGAACTCATGGTAGGCAAAGATGGAATTGAAGCGGCTTACGAGAAACGTTTAAGCGGCGAGCCGGGCACTAAACTTATCGAGAGAAATTCCAAAGGGGAGATAACTTCGGAGAGCGTGGAAGAACCAGCGAAACACGGGGAAAACATCACTCTTACCATTGACTCGAGACTACAGTCTCGTTTTTTTGAAATTCTCAATTCAGTGGCGAAAGATCGCGGTTTTTTGGGCGGGGCGGGGGTTATCATGGACGCTAGGGATGGTTCCATTCTCTCTCTGATTAGTGTTCCTGAATACAGTTCTAACGTAATGTCCAAGCGAGACTCTCCGGGAGAGATAAAAAGGCTGCTTGGTGACGACAGAAAGCCGTTTTTAAACAGAGCGATCTCCGGCCTTTACGAGCCGGGCTCAACAATCAAGCCTTTGATTGCACTCGCCGCTCTCGGTGAGGGGATAATAACGCCGGAGGAGAAGATTTTCAGCTCTGGAAGCATCTCTATTCCAAACCCTTTTTTTCCAGATTTAAAAAGCGTGTTTTTAGATTGGAAGGCACACGGGTGGGTTAATATGCGCCAAGCCCTTTCAGTTTCCTCTAATGTTTATTTTTATGAGGTTGGAGGGGGCTATGAAAGAATGAAAGGCCTCGGCATACAAAAAATTAATGAGTACGGGAGAAGATTTGGATTTGAAGAAAAAACAGGCATTGATCTTCCGGGGGAGGAAGTCGGCACAGTCCCGAGCCCGGAGCGCAAGAGAGAGAATAATCCAGAAGACCCGATTTGGAGGATCGGCGATACTTACCACACCAGTATCGGTCAAGGGATTTTTCAGGTGACGCCGGTCCGCATGGCGGTCTACGCGGCGATAATCGCAAATAGCGGGAGTATCGTTAGACCGCATCTATATTTGCATGGAGAAGGCGAGGATTCCGCCCTCCCTCCGGAAGATTATGTTATTAAAAATCTGGAACTTCCAAAAGAATACTTTAATGTTATTCAGGAAGGAATGCGCCTGGGAGTTTTGGAAGGCACCGCGAGCGCGTTAAACATATCGGGTGTTAAAATAGCGGCTAAAACCGGCACGGCCCAAGTCGGCCCCCTAAAGCAAAAGGTTAACTCTTGGATAATTGGTTTTTTCCCATACGAAGAACCGAAATATGTCTTTACTATCGTGCTTGAGAAAGGAGCTTCTGGGAATTTAGTCGGGGCGCTATACTCCGCCCGTGAACTTGTAGACTGGATAAGCGTTTACAGGCCAAATTATTTTTAGTATAGTTACAAGCATGGATTCCGTAGAATATGTTTCAGAGGGAAAACTCAAAGAGTTACGGGAAGAATTATCCCGTTTGAAGATTAAAGACCGCTTGGAAGTTTCAGAGCGCATCGCCCACGCCAGGAGCCTCGGAGACTTGAAAGAAAATGCCGAGTACCATAAAGCAAAAGACGAACAGGGGTTTTTAGAAAGCAGGATTGCGGAGTTGGAGCGAATAATAAAGAACGCCAAAATAATTGAAAAAGAAAACGGAGAATTTGTCCGTTTGGGAAGCGTCGTTCGCCTAAAGAAAAATAATTCTCCAGAGGAAACTTACGAATATCAAATCGTCGGTTC
>DATDZM010000046.1:0-2119 GCA_036516815.1 Minisyncoccota bacterium
CTTTTTCAATAGAACGAATCAAGTCGGCTTGTATGACTTTCTTCCTGTTCTCTCTCGCGGCTAAAATCGCTCCTTCGTTCATTAAATTTTGGAGGTCGGCGCCGGAGAATCCCGGGGTCCTCTCGGCTATGACTTGCAAATCAACGTCTTTTTCAAAAGGTTTGCCTTTGGCGTGAATTTCAAGTATTTCCTTTCTCTCCTTGATATCAGGGAGGTCAAGGACAACTCTGCGATCAAATCTTCCCGGGCGAAGGAGGGCAGGGTCAAGGACGTCCGGTCGGTTTGTCCCCGCCATAACGATAACTTTCTCCGTTGGTTCAAAGCCGTCCATCTCAACTAAAATCTGGTTCAAGGTCTGCTCGCGCTCATCATGCCCGCCGCCCAAACCAGTCCCGCGGTGCCTCCCCACGGCGTCAATCTCGTCTATAAAAATAATCGCCGGAGCGGCGCGTTTTGCCATTTTAAACAAGTCCCGCACCCTTGAAGCGCCCACCCCAACAAACATCTCAACGAACTCCGACCCGGAAATGTGGAAAAACGGCACCTCGGCCTCGCCGGCAACGGCGCGGGCGAGGAGCGTCTTCCCCGTCCCCGGAGCGCCCATGAGGAGGACGCCTTTCGGTATTCGCGCCCCAATGTCTAAAAATTTTTTGGGATTTTTTAGGAATTCCACGATTTCGGTAAGCTCTTCTTTCGCCTCCCTCACTCCGGCAACGTCCTTAAAAGTAATCCGCTCCTTTTCCCCCGGACGAGCAATTCTCGCCCTTGACTGGCCAAAGGAAAACGCCTGGAGGTTTGAGCTCTTGACTTGCCTCGCCGCGAGCCAAAAGAAGACAAGGATGATGATGATGGGGGCGAGGAATGGGAGAATGTTCCCGAGCCAAAATAATAAGCCGGAAGGAGAGTCAATGCTTATGTTTAATTTTTGAATTTCCTCCTTTTCAAGTCCGTAGTTTGTGAGGGTTTGGGAAAGAGATGATTCGGCCTCTTTTTTCGCGGTTTTTACCTTCCCGTCTTCAAGAGTTACGGCAAGCTCGTCGCCTTTTACTTTGACCTCCTTCACGCGACTGGCCCTTATCTCCGTCACGAGTTCGGAGAGAGTGAATGGTTCAGCTTTCTTTGACTGTTCGGTGAAGAGAGAATACAAGCCGGCGATGACCATAAAGATGAGGAGCGCCGCGATGATATGGCGGGAAAATGATTTTATTCCTTTAAAGTCCATAATGTTGGTTTAGTATAAAGCGGCAGAGCCAAAAAATCAAACTAGATGCTTATTGCGGAACGCGAAGCCAGAGCCAGATTTCAGGTATTTTTCAAAATCGTAGGCTTTCTTTTTATCTTCAAACGCGCAATACCAAATTAGCGAAAGGGGTTTTCTTGAAGAAGAGTACTTGTTCGAGCCAGAGTTGTGTTCTTTTATTCTCTCTTTCAAGCTATCGGTGACGCCAGTATAAAAACTTTCATCTCTTTGACTTTGGAGAATGTAGACATAATGCATAGGTAAAAATTATCAGAAGTCCTCCTTCGCGTAAAGCTATGGAGGACACTTCTACGCAAAACAAAAACTCCATTGAACTGGAGCTTTCGTTTTCTAAAATCTTCGTTGTGTGTGCACTTCGAAGCTTTAGCGTAGAAGTGGAAGTGGCGGGGATCGAACCCGCGTCTAGAGAGTTTCCTTTAATGAATCTACGCGTGTATCTTTATTTATGTTTTCGGCTAGGAAGTAAAAATAAAGAAAAATTATTCCCAGCCATGATTTAGATTTGTTTCAATCTTTTACCCAAAATCAAAGTAAAAAATCTAACTCGGTAAATGACGCTTGAAGTATCTACCGAGTATTGACACTCCAAGCGCTGCTTAAGCGTAAGCTAGAGCAGGTGCTCTAAATAAATTAGATACACTTATGTTTGCTTTCCTTATTTATGAGTCCAAAAGCTCACTCAACGCGCACATCAAAGTACGTTCCCTATCGAGTCCAAGTTCACTCCCTTTTTAACGTTCGGGCAATGCTTCGAGAGTCCTCGCGCCTGCGAATCGTCTCTCGTTTGTCAAACTTTTTTTTGCCCTTAGCAAGGCCAAGTTCAACCTTGATCCTGCCACCTTTAGTGTAAACACTTAG
>DATDZM010000047.1:0-2227 GCA_036516815.1 Minisyncoccota bacterium
AGTTGTTTTCGGTTTTAACTCCCCGTTCGCTACGGTTTCAAAAGCCCAGATTGCCGCTCCTTTGCCGGCCAGACTGCCTCCATTTTTTGAAAGCAGATGTTTTATTTCAGAGACAGTTCTATTTTTACTGTCGGTAATAACATCAATAATAATCGCCACTCCTCCCGGCCCGTACGCTTCGTATCGAACCGACTCAAGATTCGCTCCCCCTCCGGGGAGTGAAACGCCCCCCTTTTCAATTGCTCTATCAATATTATCTTTTGGCATGTTGAACTCTCTTGCTTTAAGAACAGCGCGTCTTAAATCCGGGTTTGCGTTCTGGTCCTGCCCCCTTCTCGCGGCGAAAGAAATCTCCTTAGCCAACTTCCCGAAAATTTGGCTCTTCTTCGCGTCCCCAACCTCCTTCTGCCTCTTTATTTGAGACCACTTATTATGCCCGGACATATATTGAGTTACATCAGTTTTCCTTGCGGACTCTTTTTGCCTAAATGGGTGTAAGCGTGGGGAGTGGCCACACGCCCTCTTGAAGTGCGGTCAATAAAGCCAAGTTGCAAAAGGTACGGCTCGCAGACTTCCTCTATTGTCGCTTCCTCCTCCGAAGTTGCCGCGGATAGGGTTTGGAGCCCGACGGGACCGCCTCCGAATTTATCAATAAGAACAGTCAATATCTGGCGGTCGTGACTTGTGAGGCCCGCTTCGTCAATCCCCATCATCTCCAATATCGCCCGGACAGAACCGATATCAATAGAAGGTTTGTTATTAATTTGAGCGTAGTCTCTGGCGCGCTTTAAAAAATGATTGGCGATTCTCGGGGTAAATCTGCTCCTCTTCGCTATTTCATAAGAGGCGTCTTCGTTTATCGGGACGCCTAAAACTTTCGCCGACCTCGTTACGATTTCTTTAGTTTCTTCATTGGTGTAAAACTCCATGCGGAAAGTTCCTCCCGAAAATCTTGAACGCAATGGCTGGGAGAGGAGAGCCACGCGCGTTGTCGCGGCGATTAGGGTAAAGCGAGGCAGTTCCAGCTGAATGCTTCTCGCTGAAGGGCCCTTGCCGATAATAATATTCAAATTGCCGGACTCCATGGCCGGGTAGAGGATTTCCCCCACCACTTTATTTAGCCTGTGTGCCTCGTCTATGAAAAGAATGTCTCCGGGGGTAAGGTTCGTGAGGATAGAGGCCAAATCCCCGACTTTTTCAATAGCCGGGCCGGAGGCGACTTTAATTTGCGCCGAGAGCTCCTTTGCGATAAGATGGGCAAGTGTAGTCTTTCCCAGCCCCGGTGGTCCGTAGAAAAGCAGGTGTTCGATGGGCTCGTTGCGCTCTTTAGCCGCCCGGATCAAAACGCGCAGGTTCTTTTTAATCAATTTTTGGCCCACATAATCGTCCCACTCGCGGGGTCTAAGCTCCGCGTCCAAAAAGGTCTCAAGTTTTGCTTCAGTTGACATTATTATATTTTTATGATATGCTCAAACCAGTGAAAAAGGGTCCTTTAAGCCGCCCCATAAACCTCTAAACAACAAGCGTCAAGCTTATCGAAATTTCTCTAAAGGACATTTTGGTTGCCTCTTCGGATGGTTTTCTGGAATTACCCTTAAGAAAAATTCTAAACTTTCGGTACCCATATTGAAAGAGTTGTTTAGAGGTTTATGGGGCGGCTTTCTTTTTTCTCTCAAAGATCAACTACACGGCTAAGTTCCTCAAGGGTGGTAACTCCGTTTAATACTTTTATTACGCCGTCTTGCCTCATGTCCAGAAATCCCTGGTTTTTTGACGCTCTTTGAATCTCCGTCTCGTCTGGACTTTTTATAATTAGCCGCTTCATCGGTTCGTCAATAACTATGAGTTCATAAATACCGATTCTGCCCTTATAGCCCAGCATATTGCATTTCTCGCACCCATTGGGTCTCCAAAGCGCCATTCCCTCCCTAAACTTTATTTCCTTCTTGTACGCTTCCGGGAGAGAGGCGAGAACGTTATTTATAATTTTTCTCTCCTTATCATCCGCCCTTGCCTCGGTCTTGCAAGAACAAAGAGTACGGACGAGACGCTGGGCAATGACGGCGTTAATCGCCGGCGCCATGGCGGCTGGATTTTCCCCCAAGTCAATGAGTCGGGGAATCGCTCCGGCGGCGTTATTGGTGTGGAGAGTGGATAAAACAAAGTGGCCGGTCAGGGCGGCATTTATGGCGATCTTCGCCGTTTCCAAATCTCGTATTTCGCCGAC
>DATDZM010000048.1:0-4005 GCA_036516815.1 Minisyncoccota bacterium
ACCTTTTGGGGAAAAGAGTGGATTACTCGGGGCGGTCCGTTATCGTCGTCGGCCCGGAACTGAAAATGAACCAGTGCGGTCTTCCAAAACATATGGCGCTGGAACTCTTCAAACCTTTTGTAATCTCCAAACTTTTGAAAAATGAGATGGCTTATAATATCCGCGGGGCGGGGCGGCTGATTGAAGAGGGCATTCCCGAAGTATGGGCGATCCTTGAGGAAGTTATAAAGAACCGATACGTGCTTCTAAACCGCGCGCCGACTTTGCACCGACTCGGCATCCAAGCCTTCCAACCCCTTCTTATCGAAGGGAACGCCATCCAGCTCCATCCGCTTGTGATGACGGCTTTTAACGCTGATTTTGACGGGGACCAGATGGCGGTTCACGTCCCCCTTTCTTCTGAAGCGCAAAAAGAAGCAAAGGAAATTATCGCCTCCGTCAATAATCTTTTAAGGCCTGGAAACGGTGACCCTATCGTAAATCCGACCAGGGAAATAATCGTCTGCTGTTTCTGGATGACTAAAGTTAAAGAAAAGGCGAAGGGCGAAGGAAAGTATTTCAGCTCTCCGAATGAAGCGATTTTAGCTTACGATTTCCGCCAAGTTAACCTCCGCGCCCTCGTTAAAGTCATGGGCTCAAATATCCAAAAATACGATTCTGCCGGAGAGTCCAGAATTTTTGAAACAACGGTGGGCAGACTTCTCTTCAACAGTATTTTTCCTGACGATTTTGAGTATGTGAATGAGGAACAGAATAAAAAAGGCTTAGAAAACCTCGTGGCGCGTCTGATAGAAAAATACGGCTCTTCCGTTATGCCTGAAATTTTGGACAAGATGAAAGTCTTCGGCTTCAGATACGCTACCCGCTCCGGCATATCGTGGGGGATAGACGACTTGCAGGTGCCGAAGGAGAAACCGGAAATTATAAAAAGTGCGGAGAAGGAAATGGAGAAGGTGGAGAGTAACTATGAGGAAGGACTCTTGACGAGGCCCGAGAGGTACAATAAGGTCATCGAAATTTGGCAGAATGCCAAAAATAAGATTGAAGCTTTGGTGCCAAAGACGCTCGACAAAACGGCTTCCGTTCACGAGATGGTCTCCTCGGGCGCCAGAGGCACTTGGGCCCAAGTCGGCCAAATGTCGGGGATGAAAGGGCTGATGGTCAATCCTTCGGGGAAGATTATAGATTTCCCCGTGCTCGCGAGCTATAAAGAAGGGCTTAGCGTGCTTCAATATTTCATCACCACTCACGGCGCGAGGAAAGGCGAAGCGGACACGGCTTTGAAGACCGCGAAAGCGGGGTATCTCACAAGGAGGCTTGTCAATGTCGCCGACGACATCGTTGTTGTTGAGGATGATTGCGGAGAGGAGAACGGCATAGAAATTTTACGCGAACAGATTGAGGCTTACGGAAAGAAATTTTCCGCACGCATTGAAGGCAGGGTGCTTGCCAAAGACGTTTTGAGTTTGAAGAAGGGGAGTCTCCTCACGATGCAAAACGCCCGGGCCATTGAGTCAGCGGAAGGAGTCTCTCGAGTGCGAATCTACTCCCCCATCTCCTGCAAGTCATTCCGCGGAATATGCGCCAAGTGTTACGGATACGACCTGGGGAACAAGCAGAGAGTTAAAATAGGCGAGGCTGTCGGGGTTGTCGCCGCTCAAGCCATCGGCGAGCCGGGCACCCAGCTCACTCTCCGCACCTTCCACACCGGAGGTATCGCCGCGGGCGGGGATATTACTATGGGACTCCCGAGGATTGAAGAAATTTTTGAGCTCCGGAATATTAAAAATCCGGCCGTCATTTCAGAATACGACGGCGCAATCATGGGGATAAAGGAAACGCGTGAGGAGAGGGAAGTGGCAATACTTCTTAGCAATCCCAGCAAGGAAAAAACGGAGACAAAAGAGTATCCTATAGCTTTCGGACGCACAATTGTGGTGAAAAAGGGAGAGGCGGTCCATCGCGGAGATTTGCTGACCGACGGGTCGGTGGATATTAAAAACTACTTCGCCATCGCCGGCAAGGAAAAAGCCGAGGATTATATCTTAAACGAAGTCGGCAAAGTCTATTCCATGCAGGGCGCGACGATTAACGACAAACATCTTGAAGTCATAATCCGCAAAATGTTCTCCCGCTATAGAATAAAGGACGAGGGCGACACTAAGTTTAACAGGGGGGATATTGTTGACGAAATGGAACTCAAGGAAGAAAACGACCTGGTTCGTAAATCAGGGAAGAAGGAAGCGAAAACCATCCAGCTCGTTTTACCCATAAGCAAAGTCTCTCTTTACACCTCGAGCTTCCTCTCGGCGGCCTCTTTTCAAGACACCACTCGAGTCTTGATTAGGACCGCTCTTAGCGGGGGCGAAGATAAGTTAAGGGGAATAAGGGAGAATGTCATCATCGGGAGGCTCATTCCGGCAGGCACGGGCTTTGTAGAGAGGGGGAAGGGCAAGGACGAGGAAGGAGAATAGTTTTTGTTTTAAAATTAAATTATGTCTTCCCACGTGGATCAAATTAAATCCCGTTTAAGCATCAGTGATGTAGTGGAGAGTTACCTGAAGCTTACTAAAGCGGGAGTGAACTTTAAGGCGGTCTGCCCATTTCATAACGAGAAGACGCCATCTTTCTTCGTCTCTCCCGGGAGGGAGTCTTTCCACTGCTTTGGATGTGAAAGGTCAGGAGACATCTTCACTTTCGTTATGGAGATTGAAGGAGTGGGCTTCCCCGAAGCTTTGAGGATACTGGCTCTAAAAGCCGGAGTAGAGCTTGACCCTGTCAAGGATTCTTATAAGGACGAGAGGCTCACGGCATCAAAAATTCTTGAGGAAAGCAAGAAATTTTACGAAACAGAATTAAAAAAGAATCCCGAAGTAATAGAATATTTGAAATCTCGGGAGATGAAAGGAGAGACAGCTAAGTTGTTCGGTGTAGGATTTGCTCCAGACGGATGGAGAAATCTCCTCGGCCTGCTTAGAGATAAGGGCTACTCCGATTCGGAGATAGAGGAGTCAGGCATGCTCGTTCACAATGAAGAGAAGAAGTCGTACTACGACAGGTTCAGGTCAAGAATTATGTTTCCAATCACAAGCGGGGCGGGTCAAGTTATAGGCTTTAGCGGGAGGATATTCGGTGGCGGGGGGAGTCCGGAAGAAGCTCGCGGGGGCAAGTATATAAATACGCCCCAAACAATTCTTTACGACAAGTCTAAGGCGCTTTACGGCTTTGACAAGGCAAAGGAAGAAATTCGCAAAAAAGATTTTTGCGTCATTGTTGAAGGGCAGATGGATGTCATAATGTCCTACCAGGGAGGCGTGCGAAACGTCGTCGCGGTGTCTGGCACGGCCTTAACCGAAGAGCACCTCCGCGCCATAGGGCGTTTGACGAATAATCTTGTCTTTTCTTTTGACAAAGATGAAGCGGGGTTTGAGGCGTCCAAGAGGGGAATCGCCCTGGCTTTCAGGGAAGGATTTTCCGTTAAAGTAGTTGTGATTTCTCAAGGCAAGGATCCTGCCGATGTGGTCAAGGAAGACGAGGAGAACTGGCTTACGGCCGTTTGTAATGCCGAGGACTTTGTTGTTTTTTACCTTGATTATTTGAAGGAGAAGGAGAAGGATGAAAAAATATTGATACAAAAAGTCAGGGAGCTTATCCTGCCTTATCTCGCCGAGAGCGGAAATTCAATGGACATCGCCTTTTACGTCGGTAGAATAAGAGACGTTCTCCAGATGACCGAAGAGGCGATATGGACCGACGTAAAACGCTTGAAGGATGAGTTGAAGAAACCTTCCTCCGCCTATATCCGCGAAAAGAAGGAGAAATCGCCACGGGCTCCGGAGAGTTTGACGAGGCAAGCCACATTGGAGAGAAGGCTTCTGGGACTTCTTCTTTTGGAAAAGAATTCGGAGGACGAAGATTTGAGGAGTCTCGTGGAGGCGGTGATTAAAAAGAGGAATTTTGGCGGGACGGGGATAGATGAAAACGCTATAAAGCAGTACATCTTTG
>DATDZM010000049.1:0-3620 GCA_036516815.1 Minisyncoccota bacterium
CCAAGAATATTTCTGATGACATTGTTTGAGGCGAACTGCCCGACTTTGTTTTGAATGGCGGCGCCCGCCTCGGTCATGAAGCGGTCAGTATATTTAGCGAACTCATCGAGCCAAAACGATTTTACCACCGGATCAGTAATCTTGGAGATGACCTCGCTTCGATAATCCTTGTCGGAGAGCATGCGGTTTATCCCCAGCAGAGTCGAGCTTGGATACTCAAGGAGAGCGAGAATAGTGTTATTTAGAATATATTCCATCCGAGCGGACCAGACATCCGGCCATATTTTTTTAAATACTCCGAGGAGTCCGGTCGCCACTAAGTGGCGCTTGGTCGGGTCAACATCCTCCATGATGTTAAAAGCTATGGGGTAATCCATGTCATGCGGGGCAAAATAAACAACGTCATTGACACGAGATTTGGGAACGAAGTGGAGCATTTTCTCGGCAAACTCTCCGTGCGGGTCAATAATGCCAATCCCCTCGCCCCCGACAATGTCCTGGATGGCCATATTCTCAAGCAAAGTAGTTTTCCCCATGCCGGTCTTGCCGATAATATAAACGTGCTTTGTTCTGTCAATGCGCTTAATGCCAAAGCGTTTTCGCTCGTTTCTGAAGTTCGTCTCCGCGAAATACGTGACGTCATTTGCCCGATCTTTGTTATTGTTTAAATCCATAAGTGGAAAATCTAATCAAGGGCCCCGCGGGTATACTTGTTTGAAGGGTCCCACATGAGCCAGCTTTTTATCCCCGCGTCATAGACCGCTTGCTTCTCTTTGCGAATCATCCCAGCGTCATAGGTCGCGCCAAGGTCAAAATCCTGAAGCCAGGGGCGAAGTTTCAAGGGCGAACTCGTGGCGCGAGCAAGCCGCAAAGAGGCTGTGTCCATGGCGACTTTTATAATTTCATATGGATGATTAGCGGGATTTTTGTACCCATCATAACCGTTAGGATAATGGGAAGGGTATACCATTGGGGCAATGTAGTCAAAATACGGAGCGGCCCTCTCAAGCACTTGCCCGATGTTTAAATCGTTTGTTTCAACTGTGGTAAGTCCGAAAAGGTCAACAGACTTTGGCACAGGCAAGTCCGCCAGATTTTTTTGGAGGTAACTGAAGAATGACTCAAGTGCGTCCGTCTTTGTTTCATTCGGAAGGCAGTTTCTAAACTCCATGTCGGAGATATCGCCATCGGAGGGAAAGCGGACGTAATCAAAATTAAGTTCATCAAACCCGGCCTGTTCAACCTCTTTTGCCACACGCACGGTGTAGGCCCACGCTTCTTTAGAGCAGGCATCAACCCAAGTAAGGCCTTTCCTGTCTTTCCAAACTCCTCCCCTTTTTGACTGCACCGCGAGTTCGGGGTGGAGACTCACGAAATAAGGGTCTTGGAAAACGGCGACGCGGGCGATGGCGTAAATATTTTTCTCATGGAGCTCGCCCACAAAATCTCGGATATTTCGTATTCTATTCTCGCTTGAGCCGATATTTTTTAAGACCGGGTCGGAGACGGAGAAAGAAATTTTCCCCGTGTAATCTTTGACGTCCACTACAATGGAGTTCAGTTCAGTTTCGTTGACGAGGGTCACAAGCTCATTCCTCCAATCTATAGTCGAGGCGACCCAGCTTGTCATGTAAATTCCGCGGACGACCTCCGGCGTCGGAATATGCTTCGGAGGAGGAGGCTTCGGAGGATTTGCCGATGCGCCGACCCCGCTTAAGTTAGCTTGCTCCCCCGCCATATAAGTAAGCCCCCGCGAGGGGAAAAACGTCAAGGCTCCCCACAGAACGGCAAGGCCGCCCGCGCCCAACATAACACCGATTGCGACGGCTTGTCCCCTAAGATTGCTTCTCTTCCTCATGAGGTTCGTGGATGTACTCCTCCGCTCCTTTGCTAAACGAAATAATGACGATTAGAAGTCCGGTCACTATCATCAAAATCCTCCGCGCAGTGGAGGGAAAGCCAATAAAAGAGAGTACGATAACCCAAACCCCGAGTATGCTATTTAATAGATACCTTCTCCGCATAATCTAGATTATAGCACGAAATAGAATACTTCCAAAAAATAGTTTGCGGTCCGTCTATTTTTCTTGCTATAGTTACTAGGTGAAATAGAGGCAAAAATTGGGCGACTAGTTCAGTGGTAGAACGCTGTCCTGATAAGACAGAGGTCGAAGGTCCGATCCCTTCGTCGCCCACCAGACAGGAAATTATTTATAAAAACACACCCACTATAACAAAAAACCGCCCATTTGGAAAGCGATATTTTTGTAGTAGTATTCTTTGTTTCGTTCCGTTCGCCTCCGCCTTGGGCGGAGAGCGTCCGTCCGTAATCCCGCGTAGCGGGATGAAGGAGGACAACTCTATTTTACTTCTTGGCTGAAGAGTCTCAACACGAAGGTTCTCCCGATGCACTATCGAAAATATCAATAGCGAAGTCGGGATCCCGATTTTCATCGGGACGAGACCAACACCTTGCTCCGCCTTGGGCGGAGACCGACCTAACTTCCTCCGCCACGGGCGGAGAAAATATAATTTAATATAATCCACGACCAGGTTCTCCTAGCCGTGCCTTGTTCATGTGCTCTTTAAGTTTCCTTAAAGCATGGACTATATCTTCACCCCCGATACAACATCGGGGGGCCAACGTTTTATAATAATGGCATAATTTATACCACTACTATCCTTCTGCGCTTTACTGCAGAAAAGTCTCTACGGGGCTAAGGAGAGTCGCATATTCAACCGAGTTTGTACTTCATGCTTCCTAGAACGTAAGGTCTAATCATATCTTTCAGTATCTCTCTGGAATTTTTCTTCCAGATAGCTAACCGAAATTTATTATGATTTCTCTCTACAACACTTTCCATGGCATATAGCCTATGCAAAATGCTTGAAAGCAAAATATTTTCTTCGTGAGTGAAAGATTGGCTATTAATGTGGTATCCACATAACTTAGCCTCTCTAATCACTGCGTTACCATCGTCCATAAACCATACAGCGATTACTAAGGGGTCCTTCAGAAAAGACTCTATCGTTTCAGGAATAATCTTTTTTCTATCTCTGTAAAAAAGTTCTCGCAGAGCAGTAAGCTCTGGATGGCTAATCGTACGAATAGTAAGTGAATTATTCTTTTGATAGAATCTTGGTTCCGTAAGAACCCATTTTTGCAACATGGAATATTTCCACATTGCATAATCCTGTTGGTCTATTGAATGGTTGATAATCAGGCGGAAATTGGTACCCGACCAATTTTTACAAAGACAACCATCTCCAAGAAGACTACCGATTACTAATGACCTTTGTTCTTGGGTAAAAGATTGTGCTTTTAATGCCCTGATTTCAGTTGAATATGTGACTCTCCCAGCTTCCCTCGGTATTACCTTCATACCTTTATTTTAACATAAAGAGGAGGGCTTCACCGATTTCAGTTGGGTTTTTCTGTTAGATTACTCTAACAGGTCGCTATGCCCTTTTCGGCAGGACGACTTAGTCCCTGTCACCAAACTTACCTTAGGCCCACCAAAGGTGAGATTTCGGGTACTTCTGGCTCCCTTGACTTGACGGGCGGTGAGTACAAGACTTGAGAACGTATTCACCGCGGTATAGCTGACCCGCGATTACTA
>DATDZM010000050.1:0-3920 GCA_036516815.1 Minisyncoccota bacterium
TCCCCCTTAGACGTAAACGCCTCTCCTTCCTCCCCCAGTTCATCCTTGTCGTGAAATGACGCTACGGTGTGAATGGGATGGAGCCCTACCGTCGCCCACACTCCGCCCTTCGCCTCTTTCGCGATGCGGATTGCCCTTTCAGAAGATTTTTTCTCCGCGCCAACGTTAATTACTCCAACTCCGCCCTCTATGGTGCGCGAAATAACTTCGCCTACGTCGTCTCTAAAGGCGGCAAAATTCAGGTGGGAGTGAATGTCTATAGCTTTAATAGCTTCTAGCTTCATTAGCTTTTAGGAGTTTAGCTTTTCCTGGGGAAAATGGGGAAGGGAGGCATTGAATTTTTCTTCACTAATTCTTTTATGGCATCAGAAGTCTCCGGCATAAAAGGGTTGAGCATTCTCGCTACCGTATAAAGCTCTAGGCGCATCTCCTTAATAATTTTTTTCGCTTTTTCATTGTCGCTTTTTATAAGCTTAAACGGCTCTTCGTTCTGGATTCTAAAGTCAAGAGCGGAAAACCACTTCCATATATAGTCAGCCGCTTTTTGAATTTCATAATTATCCATTAATTTTTTGAAGTCGTTGGGTATGGTATCGTCTGGAATTTCTGTGGGAGAAGTAAGATAAACTGACGACATCTTCATAATCCTGCTTACCAAATTTCCTAGCCCATTAGCTAAATTAGCGTTATACGCCTCCTTGAATTTCTCTGCCGTAAAATCACCGTCTTCGTATGTTGTAATCTCTCGGATGAGGAAATAACGAAGAGCGTCAATGCCATAATCCTCAACAATTTCTATAGGGTTGATGACGTTTCCAATGCTCTTGCTCATTTTCTGCCCGTCGCTTGTTATGAATCCGAGAATGAGTATTTGCTTTGACGGCGGGAGGCCAGCGGACATGAGCATCGTCTGCCACATGGCCGATTGCTGGCGCAAATTATCTTTTCCCGCCACTTGCACTCCCGGCCACCAATTATTGAAGCTCTCCTCGTCTCCAGGCCAACCCAAAGCGGAAATGTAGCTCACCAAAGCATCAAACCAAACATACATTACGTGACTCTCGTCACCCGGTACTTTAATTCCCCAAGGCATTTTATTCTTTAAGCGAGAGATGCTGAAATCTTGGAGGCCGGACTCCACGAACATCTTTATTTCGTTTAGCCTGAAGCCGGGCAAGACAAAGTCAGGCTGACTTTTATAAAGTTCAAGCAGTTTCCCCCCGTATTTGGAGAAACGAAAGAAATAATTTTCCTCCTCTATAATCTCAATCTCCTTGTTGGGGTGGATTGAGCATCTCCCGCCCGCGAGCTCGGAGTCCGTTTTTTCAAGTTCACAGCCGACGCAGTATTTTATTTTATAATTTCTCTTGTAGATATCGCCGCTTTTTTCGCATCGCCTCCAAAACTCGGAGGCGGCGGAGATGTGGCGCTCGTCAGTGGTGCGGATAAAACTGTTAAAACTTAAATTTAAGTTTTCTTTCAGCGCCCGGAACTTCTCCGCGTATTTGTCGGCGTATTTTTGCGGGTCAAGATTCACCTCCAAGGCCTTTTCATAAATCTTGAGTCCGTGTTCATCCGTGCCGGTATTGAAAAAAACTTCATGCCCCGTGAGTCTCTTCCACCGCGCGATTACATCCGCTATAATAATTTCCTTGGCGAAGCCAATGTGCGGTTCGGCGTTCACATAAGGAAGGGTTGTTGTGATATAGAAATTATTTTTCATTCCTCTTCCTTCACTCTCCTGCCTTCTTTTTTAGCTTCAAAATCATTAAGAAATTCCATGAAAACCGTAATAGCGGGGACGGCGAGGAGAATACCGAAAAATCCCCCCAACTGCACTCCAGCAATTAAGGAAATGATGACAAGAATTGGAGGAACGCCGATAATTTTCCGCACCACGAGAGGATAGATTAAATGGCTTTCAAACTGTTGCACTACCACGTACAGGATAACCACATAAAGAGCGAGGATGGGGCTTTGGAGGAAAGCCACTCCGATAGCGGGAATTGATGAAATAACCGGCCCAAAGATGGGAATGAGCTCCAAGATGGCGGCGAATATGGCGAGAGTAAGAGCATAGTTTACCTGTAATATAGTTAGCCCGAGATAGGTAAGAACTCCGACGAGGAGTCCGAGGAGGATTTGGCCCTTTACCCAAATTGAAATTTTCTTCTGCGAACGAACCCATAGGCTTAAAATATATTTCTCGTGCCTGATGGGGGTAACGATGCGCAAAAAATTCTCTATTCCCTTCTCCTGCACGGATAAGTAAAACGAGATGATGATAACGAGAAGGAAGGATATGGCTCCTCCGAAGGCAATCGCGGCCGCGTGGAAGAACCCGCCTGTGAATTTGCCGACAAAGTCTCTTACGTATTCGGCGAGGCCGAGAAGGATGGTTGATAATGATCTTGGGATACCGGGAACAAGTCCGTTTTCAATTTGTTCGCCGAATGTTTTATCAAGATAGTCAGGGATAAGAACGGTTGCCTCCGAAAGGTCGGAGAATGTGGAAGGAATGATAGTGTAGAAAGCGACGCCGAGAACCGAAAAGATAATCAAGTATATTAAGATTACGGCGATAGCGCGAGGCAGTCTCCTCCTCTCAAACCACTTGGCGGCTGGGTCAATGCCCGAGGCCACCACTACGGAAAAAAGGATAACGGCGATAAGCTCACGCAAAAGGTAGAGAAACACAAAAAGAAGAATTACGAGCATTCCCCTAAAGAACGTTCCGGTTTCAATATGTAGTGTGTTCCCCCTGCCTTCGTTCATAATAGATTAAGCAAACTCCTATAATTTCCCCGCCCGCTCTTTCCCCCTCCGCCTCTCCCTATCGCGACAACACTTCCTCCCCGCGGGTTAAGTACGTCCTTCGCTACTTTTAGAATATCACGATTTGTCACTTTCTCAATGCGTTTGATCGTCTCCTCCGGGGTGATTATTTTTTTGTAAAATAGTTCTTGGGACGCAAGATATGAAGCGATGTCATCCGTTGTCTCAAGGTGCAAAGATATCTGCCCTCTTAGATAACCCTTGGCTTCTTTAAGCTCGTTCTGGCTTACTCCTTTCTCTTTCACGGATTTCAGAATGGCCATGATTTTTTTAATAACATCTTCACGCTTCTCGTGGGGAATGCCGGCATGTATGCCCAAATACCCGGAGTCGGTATAATAATTATTGTAGGCGTAAACATAATAAGCGAGGCCCAATTTCTCCCTGATTTCCATAAACAATCTGGAGGAAGAATTCCCTCCCAAAATAACAGATAAAACATTTAATGCGTAGCGCCTTTCGTCAAACATGTCGTAGCCGTCAAAAGCCAAAGCAAGATGGGTTTGGTCCAGGTCCTTCTCTATAAACCGCGCTCGGCTCGCTTTTCCTGACAGTTTTACCAACTCCCCTCGCCGGGTGGCGCCCGGAGAAATTTGTGAGAAAATCTTACTAATTTTCTTATTTGCTGGTCTAGGGTCAATGTCGCCCGCGACGGCAACAACAATGCTTCCTCCCCTGTAATGGCGATTCTTGTAAGAGACGACCTCTTCTCTTTTAATGCCGCGCACCGTTTCTCTGGTGCCTATTACATCCCGGCCTATGGGTTTATCGCCATATATGATATTTTCAAGAATATCGGATACTCGCCGTTTGGGGTCGTCCTCGTACATATTAATTTCTTGCAGTATTACTCCTCTTTCTTTCTCAATCTCCTCCGCGTAGAGCAGTGGATGAAGGAGGATGTCGGAGATGATATCAAGGCCCAAGTCAAAGTCAGCGGAAGAAGTTTTCACCCAGAAGCCCGTATTTTCTTTGGAGGTGAAGGCGTTGTAAGTCGCCCCGACTCGGTCAAGTTCTTTGAATATCTGCCCGGGGCTGGGACGGGATTTTGTTCCCTTAAAAACCAAATGTTCCAGAAAGTGAGA
>DATDZM010000051.1:0-9911 GCA_036516815.1 Minisyncoccota bacterium
AGAACATTTTTCAAATTCCCTGCCGTGATTAGAGCAACCGTCGGTCTTGCAGACGCCGGGAGTTTGTGACTCCGCTCCGCATTCGCCCGCGCAAATATAATGCTCCATAATTATTTTTTATAAACTAATAATAAATACAACTCCAATCATAACACATTAACGGACACTTCGCATTTCCTTCTTTATCTTTTCACCTCCTTTGTGGACATTTGTAATCCGTTTCTCCTTCTCCTTCTGCAGTTCGCCCTTTAGTTCGTCTTTAGCGCGGTCAATCGCTTCATAAAGGCTATTCTTCTCCGCTACAGCGCGAAGACCCATTTTTGACCCCGGGGGCATTACCTGAACTTCCGCGTAGTAAATACTGCCTGTTTTATGATGTCGCGTAGTCCTTGCCACCTCAACAAAGACTCGGGCGTTTTTGTTGTAAGCGTTGATTAACTTTTCAAGCCCAGAGAGCTTTTTCATGACGTAAGATTCAAGCTCTTCAGTAAGCTTAAGGCGCGTTGCTTTGATGCTAACTACTCTATCCATGTGCCTAAAATTATATCACATGTATGTCCCTCCGCAAAAAACAGCAAGCAGAAAAACGCCCCGACGTGACATCGGAGCGTTCATTGAGGAACCAGTCTATCAAGAATGCAACCAGAGTTTCCTCCGTATCGCGATTACTCCGCCTTGTAAAACGAAACATCTTTTTTTTCGGATTAGTCTCCTCCTCTCCTTCCGAACTTTTTCGGGGACGAACTTTCTTATAGCTAACATCAAGACCCAAGATGGTATTCCGAATTTTCTCCTCACTTCCTCATTCGTGAAAATTTTGCCTTCCCCGAAGTTTTGAACATTCTGAACTATGAAGGCGGCGGCCGCGAGGGCTTTACTCAAATGCTTGGGCGGTATTTGCTCTGTCACTTTAACCCCCCCTTTTTTTCAGCCAAAAAGTGAGGAGGCTCGTTACATGATACGAGCCTCCGGGTGCTGGCGCCACCAAGATTCATTTCTCCTCCTTTGAGACCATTACACCACTTTTTCCAAGTGGTCAAGAACCTCCCCTATGGGTGTTTCCGTAGAGACGCTTAAGACCCCTACGACCCTATACCCACTATGAATAAGGAAGCAAAAAACGCACAGATGACCGAGGGGAGTTGAATCATGGGGATCCGGATGGAGGTATTGAAGCGTCTTCCACATCTCGTGACGAGCTATCTCACGATCCTTTCCTCTTAGCATAAGGAACACCCCCTTTCTATAATCTACTGCCTATTATACACCGCTACCAAAATAAAGCCAACGTTTTAAGTATAATCGTGAAGCGAGGACAAAAAGGGTAATTGATAAAAACGCCGAGACGAGGCAATACAGGCATAGAGATTTAATAATAAATACCTGCAGGTAGACGAGCCAGAGGGAGAAAATAAATCCGACCGACGTCAGGAACAAGAGGTATTTTTCAAGCCCTTTTTGCTTGTAGAATAAAAAAACCGAGCCAAGTCCAAAAACAATCAAATAATAAAACGCGCCAAGCAGAGCGAGGGGGATTTTATAGATAACAGCGTACTCGCTGTTTAGCACTTCGTCACAGCCATTTAAGATAGAGCAGGTAACAGAACCCCCGCTGTAATGTTTAGCCGTAAGGTAGCTCGCGTCCACAAGGCCAATAAAGCTCACTAGGATGGTAAGAACAAGAATAATAACGCGTTTTTTCATTTAGCCGAATGTTAAAGTAAAAACACGGAGGCCGGGGTTTTGAATAATTACTTCCAGAGTGTGCTCGCCGTAATCCGTGCCGTCAATCAAGCGGTACAGTTCTTCGTTTTTCACCTCTATCGACTTCACTTCTTTGCCATCTCGCAGGACCTTCAGGTTCACCCCGTTTTCCGAACTGCCGACGAGGTAAACATTCTTCGCCTCGTAGCGAAAGACGATTTTTGCCTCCCTTGTTCTACTCTCCGCGTATTCCCCGCTAAAACTCCATCTGCCTGAAAGATAGAGAGTATTCTTTTTAACCTCCGCCGGCGCCTCAAAGGTCTGCTCTCCCGACGCGTTGGGGGCGCCATTTCCGAGGAGAGAGTTTCGCGCCGAGCCGAAATATATCTCTGGGCTTTTTACCTTATCAAACTCAACACTCCCTGCTCCTATCGGTTTTGCCGTGTCTTTCGCCACCTCGCCGCTTTCATTTAACACTCTCATTCTCTCCTCCAGAGCTTCCTGAATTGCTCCTTCAGTCGCGACATATCCCCCTTCGCCGATGTGGTCGTGAACGATATAACCCTCAATGTCAATGAGGTACTCCCTCGGCCAGTAGAGATTGCCATAAGCGTTCCAAGTTCCGTAATCGTTATCAAGCACGACGGGATATTGAATGCCGAATTTTTTCACCGCTTCGGAGACGTTATTATAATCTTTTTCAAATTCAAACTCCGGGGTGTGGACTCCCAAGATGACGAAACCCTTGTCTTTATACTTTTCATACCAGGCATTGAGGTAGGGGATGGTTCGCACGCAGTTAATGCAACTGTAAGTCCAGAAGTCAATGAGAATAATTTTTTTACCCACCAAATCTGAAAGTTTAATCGGCGGGGTGTTTATAAACCCGAAAGGCTTTGCTATCTCCTTCGCCCGGGGAAAGTTAGCCTTGCCCGGACTTACAATTTTCAATGATTTGGAATTTGTTGACGTTGAAGCGACAGCCGATGGGGCGGCCGGAAGAGGAATTTCTTCTGACGCTTTGCCGTCGCCTGTTAGGACGATTCTCATCGGCCTTTTTGACTCAAAATAATAGATTGACCCGATGACGACCGCTATTACGATAACCAGAATGGCCTTGCGCATGTAAGACTAACGAAGAAGGAAACGATTGATAAGTTCAAAGTTGGCGAGGCGAGAAAGGCTCTGGGTGAAAACCAAAATTCCTAAGGCAATAAGGACTACTCCAAAGGCAATTGTCACGTATTTTAGAATGTGAGCGTATTTATTGATCACGCTTGAAGCTTGAGAAGCAAAGAGCCCGATTGCGAGAAAGGGAATCCCTAAACCAAGAGAATAGGCGAAAAGGAGACTAAATGCCGATCCGGGAGAGACAGCAGCAAGGGCAAGGATTCCCCCCAAGACCGCGCCAACGCAGGGGGTCCAGCCGGCGGCAAATGCCGCTCCGAAAAGAAATGAGGTAATGTATCGCGAAGAAAACTTCGCTTTTACGGCAAATCTGTACTCGCGCTCTAGAAACGCAATTTTAATGAGCCCCATTAAATAAAAGCCAAAGAATATTATAATAACTCCCCCTATTCGCGAAAGCCACGTTTGCGTGCTGTAGGCTACATCGCTAAGCAATGAGTTTAAGAGAACCCCCAAAATTGAGAAGACCAGAGAAAATCCAAGAACAAAGAAGAAGCTGTTTAAAAAAATACTTTTGCGCTTCACCTCCGTCCCCTGAAGAGAGGACCCCGCAAGGTAGGCTAAAAAGCCAGGGATAATGGGCAAAACACAGGGGGAAAGGAAGGATATAACTCCGGCGAGGAATGAGAATGTTATTGAAAGCTCGTCCATCTTGCCATTATTATAGCATATTTAGAAAGGCCCTAATTTTCAAAAGAAAAACCCGGGAGTGGTATGAATCGCCTTACGCGAAAAGCGAATATAAGACCAGCCCGGGAGAGAGAAATCTCTTAGGACCCTCAACGTCCGCCATTTCGGCGGTTAAAGAAATTCATATTCAATTTTCAGGGAGCAGGGACCAACAGCCTTCTTTAGATAGAAACAATCTCCTAACTATAAGAGTAACGGCTCATCACTTCTCTCACCTCATTGTCGCTTACCTGCGAAAAATCTCCGTAATAAGCGCCCACTGCTCCCTGGTAATTATTGTCTATAAGAATCGCCACAACCGTATCTCCTCCTTCTTTGAGTTCGTCTGCCACATCTTGAGGAACAACCGGTATCGCTATAATAATCCGTTTGGGGCCTAAACTCTTGAGCTCCTTTACCGCGAGCTTAATGCTAAAGCCGGTGGCAACCCCGTCATCAACGATAATAGCCGTCTTCCCTTTTGGAGAAATGGGGTTCCTGCCCTGAAGATACAGGACCCTCCTCCTCCTAGCTTCTTCTTTTTGTCTTTTGACCTCCTCATCAAACCAATTTTTATCAATATGTTGTACTTCTTCCTCGTTTATAATCATTGTCCCTGATTCCGCGACGGCGCCAATGGCGTATTCGGGATTGAGGGGGTGCCTAATCTTCCTTGTAATTACGAGGTCAAGAGGAGATTTTAAGGCTTCCGCGACCTTCTCCCCCACTATCACCCCTCCCCGAGGCAGAGCGTAAACAATGTTATCTCTGCCGCCGTAATCTTTGAGGAGCTTCGCCAGCTTTTCCCCTGCCTCAAGGCGGTTTTTTAGCATCATAAGTTCAGAATAGCGCGAAGCAGATGTAAAAACAAAACCGCCTTGGAGATTATCTTAACTTGAGATAACTTCTCGGCGGCTCTCAAAAAATCTTCCTTAAATTATCGCCCTATCACTGACCCGGGTAATCAATGTGGCGAGGGAGATTCTTGTCATTTAAGAATATCGTTGAGTCACTGGAGGCGGCCATCTCATTATATTCACGAATAAGATAAAGCCTGTACCTCCTGATTTTCCATTCATTATACTGGAGTGCTTCGAGGTCACTCCATACCTTCTTAGTCCAGCCGCTCGCCGGGCCATGCGAATAAACGTAATTTCTAATCTCTCCCTCCCTCCTCCGAAGCAAAGATTCAGTCAAGATAATGGTGGCGTACTTATTCTTAAACCATTGTCCTGACCTATCCCCGTGTCTGTCTATAAAAAGTATGGAAATCAGAATGAGGGCGCAGATGATGAAAAAATACTGCCCCTTGCGGCTCATCGGTTGAAGGCTCAAAAGACGGTTCATAAGACCCCCTTTTTGGTTGGTGAGGTATTGTCAGCGTTGTCTCTAAAAAACTTATCAGACCAGGCTCTGGAAATCAAGCATTCTGCCAAAGGCTCAAGACATTCCCTTCGGTGTCTTTAAAATAAGATATAAACCCCATCGTGCCAACGGGAGTTTTTTCTTTAAGGATGGTGCCGCCGGAGCTTTTGACTTTCTCCATCGCTTCATCAATGTTACCCACACTGATTGAGAAAGTTGGGGAGGGAATCATATCGTTCCTCTTAAACATCCCCCCGTTGATGGCGCCCGCTTCCTTGGGCATCTGGCGCTCGTCAATCTCAACGGTTCTCATGAGAACATAATTCATCTCCGGCATCTCTTGCGCCTGCCAGCCGAAAGTTTTCGTGTAGAACTCTTTTGCCCTCGGCAAGTCATCTGCCGGAATCTCAAAATGCACCACTTTATCCATAGTATTTTTTTATTATTAATAATTCCTATAAAGTTTCTTCAGTATAGCAAACCGCGATTATTTTGCCATCATGGAATCTCGGAGGTGCCAGAGTGCCAGGCTCGCGTAGCTTCGGTAAGGAGACCACTGCCGCGTGATAGCTTCCATGCTCTTTTGCGTCCTCGCCCGACGGTTACCGTAGAGTTTCTCAAAACTCTTCCGCAACCCCAAGTCGCCGAAAGAAAAAATATCTTCTCTGCCTAAAGTAAAGATGAGGAACATCTCGGCTGTCCATCTGCCGATTCCTTTCACTTTTGTAAGTTCCCTGATTATTGTTTCGTCATCCGCATGGGATAATTCTTTAAATTTTATATCTCCGTCCAATGTTTTCTCCGCCAAGTCCTTTATGTAGCGCGCCTTCGCCCATGACATCCCGCTTGCGCGTAATCCTTTCTCCGGAAAAGCTAGAATAAGTTCGGGAGTGATTCTTTGCTTGGGGAAGAGATCAAGAAACCGACCCGAGACGACGCGCGCGGCTTTGCTCCCTAATTGCTGGGAAATAATCTCTCGGCAGAGCTTCGCGAAGTACCCTGTTGACGCGCCATCCCTTTGTAGAGGCCTGAACTCCATCGTGGCAAGGACGGAGAAAATCATAGGGTCCGCCTTCTGAAAATGGCGTTTAACTTGTTTTATGTGGTTTTTCGCCTTTTTTATAGCAAATAAAAATTAGGAAAGATGCTTGGAAACAAGCTTTGTCATCTCAAACATATCAACAGTCGCCTTGCCTCCAAAAACCGCTTTCAGGTCGGCATCAGCGTTAATGTTGCGCTTGTTTTTCGGGTCCTGAAGATTATTCTTCTTAATATAGGCCCAAAGTTTTTTAACAACTTCTGATCTGGGCATTGGCCCCTTGCCGACGACGAGAGCCAACTCCTCACTCACACTTAACGGCCTCATAAAGGCTGAATTGGTTTTTGCCATATATAATTATGTTCTATTAATTGCTAATGCGGATATTATAACAAACTCCCTCAAAATATTCCACAATAAGATGAAAAAGAAAACCGCCTGCGAGGACAAGAAGCTCCCGCAGACGGCTTGCCACTTAAGGTCATTAACGATACATGAACGCGAGGAGATATATCCACGCCGCGCTGGTTAGAAGGCCTATTATGCCGCCGAATATCTTCCATCCCTTCACGGTAACAGCCCGGCGGTAACCGAAATTCCTAAACCGCGCTGCCATAAAGGCGGTCGCGAGAAATAGGACGTCGATATACCAGTCTAGTATAAAAGCATAAGGCGACGCGTCGGGTATTATGCCAAAGATAAAGGATAATCCAGTCGGGAGTGAGAACATAAAAATACCCCCGATGAGGAAACTTAACACTCGACGCGGCCGATATGGGTCTATAACATCCGCGACATTGAGTTCAACTTCCGGCTTCTTGTAGAATGGGTTCGCGTCTCTCCGGCGCGCCCTGCGATACATAAGCAGGTTTACTATTTCAGAACAGACGATAATAATACCGGAAAGGACACCGAAAATCACTTTTCCCCGCTCGCCCGAAGCCACTGTGGATGGGACTACGAGTATGAAGGATGTGGCAAACACTATACTAATTCCGATCATGAAGCGCTTGTCCCAGCGCCGTTTGCGCCGGATAAATTCTGCCTGCTCGCGCTCGTCTCCGTACCTCTCGCTGACAAATTTCTCGGCTTGCAATTTACTCTCCTTGTTTATCACCAAGAGTTTAATAGTTGCAACACCCGACGCTATTACTATCATTATTGCCCACTGCCACCATGTCAGAGCCATGATAATGACCTCCTTTTTAGTTGTGTATGTGCTAATCCAAAATTACCTAAGACAAAAGTAGCACCAATTATACTATTTTGTCAACCCCTTGTATGTACACTATCATAGCGTTAGTAACACATTAGCACCTTGAAAATACAAAAGACGCGGTAAGATTTGGTAGGTCTTAATTACCAATCATTAATCACGTCTTTTGTATGCATAAGAATACCAAATTATTGCCGTATCAGCGACGGGAAGTCTATCGAAGATGGAGAGATGGGGAAAGAGCGACCGACCTAGCGATACACTACGATGTATCGCGTAAGACGCTCTACGAAGTGTTCAAGAAAGCCAAACTGGGAGTCTTTGCAAATTACTCATCCAAGAATCTTCGTTTCCGGACACTCGAGTATGGATTAAGACGGTTAGCGAAGATTGAAGAAAAAGTGACTTGGAAACTGAAGAAAAGGGAACGACGTCTGAACCGATACGAGAAAGAGTATCCTGGAGAGATGGTTCATACCGACAGCTCTCTGCTTCCTCTTCTCAGAGGAGAAGCGGTGACCACTCCACGGGAATATCTGTATGTGTTTGTTGATGATTTCTCACGATTTCTCTTTGCTGACATACTGCCCGATCAGACAAGTTGGAGCGCGGCTATTTGCTTGGACGAAGCTCTCATCATGACACCCTTTGATATTGAGGTTATCTATTCTGATAACGGTAAAGAGTTCAAGCGAGCCTTTAGAGAACTCTGCATTCTGCGTAACATTAAGCAACAGTTTACCAGAGCCTACAGACCGCAAACCAACGGCAAAGCAGAGCGGGCTATTAAAACCATAAAGACAGAACTACTCAAAGGACGATCTCATCTAACCCGAGAGGAGAGACGACGACATCTCTATGCCTTTGTCCGTCATTACAACCATGTAAGACGACATCAAGGACTTCACAATGTCTCGCCGATAACTTTTCTAGAGTCTTACATAGCCAGAACAAAGACAGAATTAAGAGAACTTAATCCACAAGAAAGTGTCACCAACGCTTGAAGGATGTACACCCCCCCCCGTATTTTTTCATAGATTCACGGCGTCTGGTTCAAACGCATCTTTGCTTATGAGGACAATCATCATCATAGGGTCACCGGTTATGGGGTCAAAAATCGGCTTATCCCTTATTTCATCGAACATACCATCTCCGTCATCGATATGGAGCATGGCATAAACAGTTTCTTCCTCTACCGTCGGACGCAAGAGGGGGATTTCCAAAGAATCTTTTCTCTCGCAGGATGTAAGCAAACCGCTCACTCCAAAAATCTTTCCCGGCGCTGCGTTCGCGTCTTCGTGAATTACCACAAAACCGGGTTTCCGAAGACGCACAACCATGACTATCAAAGAAGCGGCGCGGAGACGCGATTTTACCTTCAATGCACTAGCAAAAAATATTTTGACCGGAAAGGTATATGATTATTTTGGCGGAATACAAGATATTGAACAAAGAATTTTGCGTGTTACTGATGATGAACGATTTCGAGATGATCCATTGAGGGTGTTGCGCGGGGTGCAATTTGTTGGCCGGTTTGGTCTGAAAGTTGATGACACAACCGCAGGAATTATGCGTGAAATGCGCGGTGAGTTAAAGCGCCTACCTAAAGAGCGCCTGCGGGAAGAGTGGATAAAGTTATTCCTAAGGTCTAGAAAACCGTCACTTGGTCTACAGGCAGCCATGGAGTGGGGTATTTTCCATGAGATGCACCCCGAACTTGTTGAATTGCCAAAAACGTCCCAAGAGCCAGAATGGCACCCCGAAGGCGATGTCTGGATTCATACTCTAATGGTTGTGGATGAAGCGGCTAAGATTATCGAACAAGAGCAATTAAAGGGTAATGATGCTCTTTTGGTAATGCTGGCGGCGTTTTGCCATGATTTTGGTAAGCCCCCGACCACACAAGAAACAAGTGGCAAAATTAGATCATTAGGCCATGAAGAAGCAGGTATTGAGCCAGCTCATAAGTTTCTTTCTGAAATTGGAATCGAGGCTTCATTGCGCGACCCAATCGCGAAGTTAGTTGCCGAACATTTAAAACCGTCTATATTTTATATCCAAGAG
The DNA here is from genome assembly GCA_036516815.1 of Minisyncoccota bacterium. GTDB lineage: Bacteria > Patescibacteriota > Minisyncoccia > UBA9983 > UBA9983 > DATDZM01. Next base: position 9,246 of record DATDZM010000051.1, read on the forward strand.
ACGCAAAAAGAAGAAAAGGTTACGGATGGAGCGGTTAAAAAACTTGCCGCAAGAATTAGCCCTGCCACATTGAAACACTTGGTCTGTGTTGCAAAAGCAGATCATCTTGGCCGCGGACCTTTTGTTGACCCTCGTGAACCAGAAAAATCATTTATGCCTCTTGATTATCCTGCTGGTGAATGGTTGTTGCGGAAAGCCTCCGAATTGGGTGTTTATGAAACTAAGCCACGGCCCGTCTTATTTGGAAGAGATCTTATTGCGTTGGATTTTAAACCCGGTCCATTGTTTGGAAAAGTTATACAAGCCGCGGATGAAATGCATGTTAGAGGTTTTGCCCGCGATGAGATACTCGCGCTGATTGGTTCTCATAAAAAAATGTCCCTTGAAGAAGTTGTTCAAATTTTGAAAAGTAAAGAAAAATAATCTTGCCACAAAATTCCGAGTTCGTATCTAATTTCTTGGCTCCGCACTGTGAACAATGTTAGAACCATTTTTGAAAGGCAAAATGAGTATGTTTATATACCAGATTTGAGACCAGAAACGATGAGGACGTAATTCACCCCACTTTGCCGCTCACTATATCTTTTCCATTTTTAAGCGTTCTCGGAGGTATTGAAAGTCCCTAAAATCACTTCCAGCGAATTGTTTAATCTCTTTAGCTGTTCG
>DATDZM010000052.1:0-10627 GCA_036516815.1 Minisyncoccota bacterium
TATAATAAAGGAGGAGGCAAGCTCCTCCGGCATCCGCCGCATCCGGGCTGTGCTTACATAATTTTCTTAAATTGACTCTTGAAGTTCAGTAGGCTGTGCTATAATTAATAGCGCAATGGGGGGTTTTGATTATCACAAATCGGGGAAAAATATTCTGGTATTGGATATAAGCAGTTCTTCAGTCGGGGGGATGATGATACGAAAGAGTAAAGACGGCAAGGCGCAGATTGTTGCATATCACAGAACGCACTCAAATTTTCTCTTAGACATAAATTTTGACGTCTTCTGGCGAGTTACAAGGGCAGCTGCTCTGGAAACAATATCCAGAATCAGGAAAGATTTTCCGGAAAGGCCAGACGCTGTCTTCTGCGTTTTCTCTTCCCCATGGTATATTTCCCAGACTCGCGTCATGAGAGTGAGGAGAGAGAAACCATCGGAGATAACGCGGGGTATTCTTAAAAAGCTTCTAGATGAAGAGCAAAAAATTTTCCTAGAGCGATGGAAGAAAGGCCAATCGAGTCTTGCCGGCGAACTAGCCTATCTTGAGCGCCAATACATAAAGACAGAGCTTAACGGGTATGAGACGAAAACGCCCATCGGAAAGACAGCCAGAACAATGCGCCTTGAAGTATATTTTAGTCTCGGTTCAAAACGAGTGATGGACGAAATCAAAAGCGACCTTTTCAAAATGTTCGGCGATATCTCTCTGGCGTTTGGCTCCTTCCCCTACGTCTCGTACTCAATACTTAGCAGTGTTATAAATGTTCAAGACGGGCTCCTCCTGGTTGACGTAAGCGGAGAGATTACAGACATCTCCATGATGCGTCGTAACTCCATAGAGGAAACGGTATCCTTCCCGGAGGGGAAAAATCTCCTCCTCCGAAAAATAGGCAAAAATATGAATGCCTCTCCAAAGGAAGCCTACTCGCTCTTAAACGCTTACGCCAGCGGCCACTTGGATAATGCCGAGAAAGAAAAAATATTGGCCACAATAGAAGAAGCTCGGGGAGTTTGGTGCGAATATTTTAAAAAAGCCATGGAGTCAATGAAAGAAAATCTGCCCTTCCCCCAAAATTTATTCCTTGTCGGGAGCGATGGAATCGGGTTAAAATTCATTGAATGCGTGAAGGGGGATTATTTTTCACAATTTACGCTTCTTGGGAAGCCGTTCCTCATACAAAATATAAGCGGCCAGAGCTTGAGTCATTATTTTGACATGAGTGGGTATAAGGGTAAAAATCACGACGCGTTTCTGATGATTGAATCTCTTTATTCAGCCAATTATAATTTTCATTGACTTATGGCAAAACGCATAATCCAAGATATTATCCCCAAAAAGGACTTTTTAGAGAGGAAGAGACCGTCTCCCCCCGTCACCAGTCCTCCGCCGAAGAAAGAAATTATCAGTCTGAAGGATACATGGGTTGTTGAGAAGGAAATGGAGGCGGAGGATATAAAGAGACGGGAAGAGGTAATACTCTCTGACACTTTTGACGTGCCGAAGAGGACGCGAGTCCGAGTAATATTCATATCCTGCGTCGCCATCCTCGTCATCTCGCTCGGGTTTATCGTTGTAAACGCCTTATCGTCGGTTAAGATAAAAATCACTCCCGCGCAGAAATTTGCCGACATAGACATTATCCTCAAAGCAAAAAGGGATTCAGCCGACCCAGATATCCTTAGATTCAAAACAGTGGATATAAAAACTGAAGAATTTACTTACTCCGGCAAGGCGACAGAGGTGAGAAATTTAAGCGAGAAGGCGAGCGGTAAAATAGTTATCTACAATAACTTCAGCGCCGCTTCCCAGACATTAGTTGGCGACGAGGTAAATTCCGGGAAGCAGACAAGATTCATGACTCCGGATGGGAAAATTTTCCGCATCCATAAAACAGTCTCTATTCCCGGGAAAGTCGGGGAACTCCCCGGGTCAATAGAGGTGACCGTCTACGCAGACAAACCCGGAGAGGGTTACAACATCGGCCTTAGCGACTTCACTTTGCCGGGCTTTGAAGGGAAGCCGCAATATAAAACGATATACGCGAGGAGTAAGACGGAGATGAGAGGAGGATTTATTGGTTCAGCTGTCACTGTCTCTCCGAATAACGTCCTTGAGGCGCGCGAGGCTCTGGAGAGAAAAGCGGAAGAATATGTTCTAGGAGCAATGGCGAAGCAAACTCCACCCGAGTTTATTTTTTACAAAGAGGCAATGCAAATTTCAGTTGAAGAAAATGAAGATAACGTGAAGCCGGGGGAAAGAGTGATGTGGCAGGGAGGAGAATTTTCTTATAAAGGGCAGGGGAGGGTTTTGGGATTTCTTCTCCCGAAAGATAAACTCGCAGAAAACATCATAAATGAACTTGGCTTAAAAGATTTAGACAAGGAATCAAATATCGCAAATATTGAAAGTCTTACTTTCAAGCTTCTCTCTCTGGGCGAGGATGGCGGTGAAATAAGTTTCTCCCTTTCTGGCAGGGGGCATTTCGTAAGCAACATTGACCACGGAATGATTACCCAAGACTTGATGAAAAAAAGGAGGGGAGATATTTTAGCCATCTTTAAAGACTATCCGAACATAGAAAAAGCCGAGGTAATCTTTCAGCCATCATGGTGGCACTATATTCCTCCCAACTCTTCCCGCATCAAGCTTGAGGAAGTGCTTTATGAGGAAAATCAATAATTCAACTTGACTGATTTAGGGCTTTTTTGCTATCATCTACCCTGACCCAATAAATGGCAGACAGGTCCGAATTAATTTTTATAGGAGAGGCCATTGAAGCATTACCAAATGCTATGTTCCGTGTTCGCCTTGAGGACGGAAAGGAAATAATTGCCTATTTATCAGGCAAAATGAGGAAGTTTAGAATCAAGGTTTTAATAGGCGACAAGGTCAAAATTGAAACAAGCCCCTACGATATGACTAAGGGCAGGATAGTGCAGAGGATGTAATATTATGAAAGTCAGAGCATCAATTAAAAAAATTTGTACCAATTGCAAGATGGTCAAGCGCCGAGGTACTATTTACGTCGTTTGCAAGAAAAACCCGAAACACAAGCAAAGGCAGGGTTAATAAAATAATTATGAGAATAGCGGGAACAAACATACCGGATAACAAGAAGCTTCAAATCGCCTTGACTTACGTTTTTGGCGTGGGGATAAGCAGAGCCAAACAAATCTTGAAAGAGACGGGCGTCCCTTTAGAGAAAAGGGCGAAGGAACTTTCTCTAGAAGAATCAAATAAAATAAGGGACTTCATCGCCAAGTTTAAGGTTGAGGGAGAATTGCGGAGAGAAATTTCCTCTAACATCAAGAGGTTGAAGGACATTAAAAGTTACCGCGGCATAAGGCACATGAAAAGACTCCCGGTGAGAGGACAGAGAACGAAAACGAATACGAGAACAGTGAGAGGGAACGTCCGCGTGACCATGGGGAGCGGGAGGAGAAAGACAGAAAAGACGTAGAAGTACGTTAATAATAAATTTGGCATGGGTAAAAAGCGTATTATAAAAAAGGGAGGGGGAACGATGGACCAAGGGCTCAAAGCCCGTTCCCTTGAAAAAGTTCCAAAACGTAAAATTTCAAGCGGTGTTTTGTACATCAATGCCACCTACAATAACACCTTAATCAACCTCACCGACACGGAGGGAAATGTGGTGGCGTGGTCAACAAGCGGGGCTCTCGGTTTTAAGGGGGCGAAAAAGGGGACTCCCTATGCCGCTTCAAAAGTGGCGGAGCTTCTAGCAGAGAAGGGGCAAATGATAGGCCTTGAGAACGTTGACGTTGTTTTAAAAGGGGTTGGTTCCGGGAGAGAGGCTGCAATCCGATCGTTTGTCGCCAAAGGCATCAACATTAACCTCATTAGAGACGTTACTCCCGTGCCGCACAATGGCCCGAAGCCGCCAAAACCAAGGAGAGTCTAAATATTATGAGAATAAAGGGAAGGTTTTACATACCAAAATCGTACGTTACAGAGAGCAGGGTCGCGGATTCAAAAGGGGCTCCCGCGAAGAGGAGAAGCACGCGCATGGGCCACAGGAAGAAATCCTCGGACTACGGGTTGCAGCTCAAGGAAAAGCAAAAAATAAAGTTTAGCTACGGCCTGCGGGAGAAAAATTTCTTGAGACACGTGAGAAGCGCCGAGGGCGCGCGCGGAGACTCCTCGGCAAAATTGCTTCAGGAATTGGAGAGCCGATTGGACAGCGCCGTCTTCCGTCTGGGATTCGCGAGCGAAAGGTCAAGCGCCCGCCAGATTGTCTCCCACGGGCACATTCTCGTAAACGGGAGAAAGGTGACAGTGCCTTCTTACCAGCTAAAAAAGGAAGATATAATCTCCATACGGCCGCAATCTATGGGCAAGGGAATATTTAAAGATTTGGACATTAAGCTCAAGAAATATACTCCACCGAGCTGGCTCTCTCTTGATAAAGAAAGCCATAAAGGGGAAGTCAAGGGCGTTCCCAGCCTTGAGGAAGAAGGGATGAAGCCAAGCATGGATTCAATCTTGGAATTTTACAGCCGATAAATTTTTATAAGCCTAATTTTTAAAATTTTATGGATTACGCGATAACATTGCCATCAAAGCCGAGAGTAGTGAGCGAGGACGGGACAAAAGGCATTTATGAAATTGACGGTCTTTACGCCGGTTACGGACACACTTTAGGCAACTCTTTGCGGAGGATTATCCTCTCTTCGATGCCCGGAGCGGCGGTAACGAGCATAAAAATTGACGGCGTTCCGCATGAGTTCTCCACCATCCCCGGAGTGAAGGAGGATGTTATCACTATCATTCTCCATTTGAAAAAGATGCGCTTCAAAATGCACACGGACGAGCCCCAGCAAGCGAAAATTTCCGTTAAGGGGGTGAAAAACGTGACGGGGAAAGATATAGTCACTTCATCGGAGCTTGAGATTTTAAATAAGGATGAGCATATCGCCACTCTGACGAGCAAGGAAGCGAAAATCTCAATTGACCTTACGGTAGAGAAGGGGCTGGGCTATATTTCCAGAGACGTTATCCAAAGGGACCGAATGGAGATAGGGACAATTTTCGTGGACGCCATTTTTACCCCCATTAGGCGGGTAAATTACGAGGTTGAAAATATGCGCGTCGGGGATAGAACGGACTATAATCGCTTGAGAATTTTTATTGAGACTGACGGGATTATAAGTCCACGCGAAGCGCTGGAGAAATCCATAGAGACCATGATTGAACACTTAAGAGCCATCGTCGGATTCAAAGAACATGAGGAAAAGGCGACTCAGGAGGAACTTTCCCTTGAGCTCGGACAGAGGGATGAGCTTGAGGACGGCGCGGAGGACAATACCGAGACCCTAAAGACAAGGATAGAAGATCTCCAAATTTCATCTCGAACTCTGAATACTTTTTCTAAAGCCGGTATCCGGACTATCGGGGGACTGGTGAGGAAAAAAGAGGCGGATTTGCTGAAAATTGAGGGGGTCGGCAAGAGGGCGATACAGGAGGTAAAAAGAGCCCTCGGCAATTACGGCCTCACCCTTAAATAAATCATGAGGCACAAGAAGAAAGGGAGAAAATTAAGTTTAGAGCGCAATGCCCGAAAGGGCCTCAAGAAAGCCCTCGCCACGGCTCTCATTAAACACGGGAAGATTAAAACAACTGAAGCAAAAGCGAAAGAAATTAGGCCGATTGTGGAAAGGATGATAACATACGCGAAGAAAGGAAGCCTCGCCGGGAGAAGATTATCAGTAGCCTCTCTTGGAGTAGCAAGCGCGAAGATACTTTTTGAAACTCTGGGCCCCAGATATAAAGACCGAAATGGCGGCTATACCAGGGTTTTAAAGCTCCCGCGAAGGAGAAGCGATGCCAGCAAAATGGCCATAATAGAGTTCGTTTGATTAAACATGGATATCCTTACTTTAGATGTCGCGGATAAATCATTAGGCAGAGCGGCTTCGGAAGCGGCTCTCATTCTGCGCGGGAAAAGAAACGCCTCCTTCGCTCCAAACAGAGTTCCGGAGATCATTCTCCAAATCCTAAACGTGGAGAGGGTAAAATTCAGCGGCAAGAAAATTGACATGAAGAAGTATAAATCATTCTCTGGATACCCAAGCGGCCTTAAAGAAGTCTCCGCCGTGAAGGCAATAAAAGAAAAAGGGATGAAATATGTTTTTCTTCGCGCTCTTAAAGGAATGCTTCCAAAAAACAAGCTTCAGAACGTCATGATGGGGCGTTTGGAGTTTAAATAATTAATAAATTATGGTAAAGAAAAAAACAGAGGCTCTGCGATATACTGAAGCGGTAGGGAGGAGAAAAACCTCCGTGGCACGCGTTCGCATCATCCATGGCGGTGCTCCCGGAATCTCGGTCAACAATAAAAAAATTGACGACTATTTCGTGACCCCAGAATTAAGGCACGCTGTTTCAGGGCTTTTCGGCGCCCTGAATTTTCCTCAAGGACTCTCCGTGAGCGCGAGAGTTAAGGGCGGGGGCATACATTCGCAATCTGAAGCGCTCCGTCATGGCATAATGAGAGCGATGGTAAAATTTGAGGCTTCTTACAGGACACCGATTAAAAAGCTCAAGCTTTTGACCAGAGACGCGCGGGTGAAGGAAAGGCGCAAGTTTGGCCTAAAAAAGGCGAGGAAAGCGCCTCAATGGAGTAAGCGCTAGCAAGTTTTATTTTACTCATGAAAGACGAGGATGATATTGTTATAGATAATTCTACGGGCGGGGATGACGGTTATGGTGTAAAAGACGCGGAGAGGTCATTGGCGAGACTTCGAGAAAAGTTAAAAAACTGCGAAGCTGAACGACAGGAGTACCTAACCGGCTGGCAGAGGGCGAAAGCTGATTTTGTAAACGCCAGAAAGGAGGAGGAATCTCAGAGGGCCAACTTCATAAAATTCGCGGAAAAGAAAATTTTGCTTGAATTTCTCTCCATCGAAGACAGCTTTAACAGAGCGTTCCAAGACCGGGGGGCATGGGAGAAGATTGATAAAAACTGGAGGGAGGGGATAGAGTACCTCCACGCTCAATTCATGGATATATTAAAATCTCATGGTATAGAACCCATAGAGTCGGTAGGGCGCCTATTTAACCCCCAAGAACATGAATCATTGGAAGAAATTGAGCTTGACAATGGAGAGAAAGAAGGTATGGTGATAGAGGAGGTGCGGCGCGGGTACAAACTTCACGGTTCATTGCTTCGCCCAAGCCAAGTTAAGGTGGCTAAACGCAAAAGTGAATAAAGGCAGATTTTACTCCGCGCTTTTATTCAGTTATAATTTATTTATTGTATGTCAAAAATATTAGGAATTGATCTAGGAACAACAAACTCGGCAATGGCAGTGATTGAGGGAGGCCAGCCAAAGATTATAGAAAACGAGGAGGGGGGGCGCACCACCCCATCTATGGTTGCCGTCGCCAAATCCGGGGAGAGACTAGTGGGGCTTTTGGCGAAGAGGCAAGGGGTGACAAATCCGAAGAACACCATTTCTTCGGTAAAGCGCCTGATTGGGAGAAAGTTTGAAGATGAGGAAGTGCAGAAAGATAAAAAATTCCTCTCCTATGAGATAACGCGTTCGGAGGAGGGCGGAGTAAAAATAAAATTGGGGGATAAAAACTATCGTCCAGAAGAGGTCTCCGCCATGATACTGCAGAAGTTAAAGCACGACGCGGAAGCTCAAGTGGGGGGAAAGATTGAAGAGGCTATCGTAACCGTGCCGGCCTATTTTGACGACGCCCAGAGGAAGGCGACAAAAGACGCGGGGGAAATCGCCGGGTTTAAGGTCAGGAGGATTATAAACGAGCCGACTGCCGCCGCCTTAGCCTACGGTTTTAATAAAAAAAAGAATGAAAAAATCGCCGTCTATGATTTAGGTGGAGGGACTTTTGACGTCTCGGTGCTTGAAGTTGGGGAAGAGGTGATAGAGGTCAAAGCCACTGACGGGGACACCCATCTCGGCGGAGATGACTTTGACCAGAAGATTATCAATTGGATTGTCTCTGAATATAAAAAAGAATCCGGCATAGATGTTTCAAAAGATTATATCGCTCTCCAACGTTTGAAGGAAGCGGCGGAAAAATCAAAGCATGAACTCTCAACGACGCTGGAGACGGAAGTTAACATTCCTTTCATTACTTCAGACGCTTCAGGCCCGCGACACCTGCTTATTAAATTTACGAGAGCGAAGTTGGAGGACATCGTGGGGGATTATGTTAAAAAATCAATTGAGATAACCAAACGCGCCATAGACCACGCCAAGCTTGACCTCAAGGATATTGATGAAATCATTTTGGTGGGAGGACAGACTAGAATGCCGGCTGTGCAGAAGGCGGTCCGCGACTTCTTCGGCAAGGAACCGAACAAGTCAATTAACCCCGATGAGGTGGTCGCTATCGGCGCGGCGGTGCAGGCCGGAATTATGCAGGGAGACGTGAAAGACGTCCTCCTCCTTGATGTCACTCCGCTTTCTCTGGGGATTGAGACATTAGGGGGAGTCTCCACTAAAATCATAAGCAAGAACACCACAGTCCCCACGAGCAAAACGCAAGTATTTTCAACCGCGGCGGACAACCAACCTTCCGTTGAAATCCACGTTCTTCAAGGTGAACGAGAGATGGCCTCTGACAATAAGACTTTGGGCAGGTTTATTTTGGACGGAATTCCTCCCTCTCCCCGGGGCGTTCCGCAGGTGGAGGTTACTTTTGACATTGACGTAAACGGAATCTTGAATGTTAAAGCTAAAGACAAGGCTTCAGGTAAGGAACAATCCATTCACATTGAGGCGTCATCGGGCTTGTCTAAGGAAGATATAGAGAAAATGAAGCGGGACGCTGAGGCGCACGCGGAGGAAGACAGGACAAAAAAGGAAAAAGTGGAAGCGAGAAACGTGGCAGACAATTTAGTCTACGCGGCGGAGAAATCTCTCCGCGACGCCGGGGATAAAGTGCCACAAGAGGTAAAATCCGAAATAGAGGAGAAAATCGCCGAGGTCAAAAAGCTGAAGGACGGGGAGGACATAGGAGCCACAAAAAAGGCGACGGAAGACCTGTCCCGTTCAATGCAAAAAATCGGCGAGCTTCTTTACAAAGAAGCTTCGGCTAAGGGTAGCGAGGCTTCGGATGGGAGCGCGCCAAAGGACGTTGAATACGAGGAAAAGAAGGATGAAGAAACAAAATAACAAATGGCTCAAAGTTATTACGATAAATTAGGTGTTTCCAAAAACGCGTCAAAAGACGAGATTAAAAAGGCTTACCATAAGCTTGCCTTGAGGTATCACCCCGATAAAACTGGCGGAGACGACAAGAGGTTTAAGGAGATAAATGAAGCTTACCAGATTCTCTCTGATGAAAAAAAGAGGTCTGAATATGACACTTACGGACGTGTTTTTGGAGAAGGCCAATCAGCCAGTGGGCAAGGCTTTTCTCAAGGGTTTGATTTTAGCGGCTTTGATTTCTCGGGCGGCGGGGAACAATCCGCCTGGGACTTGGGAGATATTTTTGAAAACTTTTTTAGCGGCAGGGGGCAGGCGGGAGGCGGAGGAGCGAGGAGGAGGGTAAAAAGAGGGCGGGATATTTTTATTGATCTTGAAGTGTCTTTTGAGGAATCTATTTTCGGCGTGGAGAGGAAAGTATTAATCAGTAAAACTTCAGCCTGCGAAAAATGCGATGGGAAGGGGGCCGAGCCGGGAACAGAGCTCAAAAAATGCGATATTTGTGACGGGTCGGGGAGAGTCCACGAAACAAGGAAATCATTCCTAGGCTCCTTCACCACGCTCAAGGAATGTTCAAGGTGTCTCGGACGAGGGACGATTCCTTCAAAAAAATGTTCCCTATGCCGGGGCGAGGGCGTGAGGGTTAAAAGCGAAGAGATACTTGTTCGCGTCCCGTCGGGGATTGAATCAGGAGAGATGATAAAAATAGTTGGTATGGGCGAGGCTATGGCGAACGGCGTACCTGGCGATTTGTACTGCAAAGTCCATGTCTCGCGCCACCCGACATTGCGCAGGGACGGGCCGCATCTCAATATGGACTTGGACATCAAAATATCGGATGCTATATTGGGGATAGAGCGTGAAGTGAAGACGCTTGACGGCTTAATTAAAATCAAAATCCCGGCCGGCGTTGATTATGGAGAGATTCTGCGCGTTCGCGGCAAAGGCGTGCCTAACCAGAGGGGAGGGAGGGGGGACCTCCTTATTAAAATTCTTGTAAGGACTCCGAAAAGACTCTCCTCTAAAGAGAGAAAACTGGTGGAAGATTTAAGGCAGGAGGGGTTCTAGAAAATACGTGATTTTTTCTAAGAAGAGGCATCTAATAGCGACTTGCTTTCAAAAAATCACATATTGGCCGACATATTTTATACTTTATCTTTTATTTGGATACGAAGTTTCGGGGAGGGGAAACTTGGACGGGCTGGAGGACAAAGCTCTCATCTTCGCTTCAAACCATGCGAGCTATATTGACGGGCCTGTCTCCGGAGTATCTCTCCCTTACAAATTTTTACCGGTGCACTTCCTGGCGGCGGAAATGTTTTACAAAAAGGCGAGGTTCCTGCCTTTCGCAGCGTATCTTTTTTTGAGCGGTTCCATTAAGATTCCTCAAGAACCAAAGGGGGTTCTCCCGATATTGTTGAAGGAAGCGGTG
>DATDZM010000053.1:0-4491 GCA_036516815.1 Minisyncoccota bacterium
CTAAACGCCAATGATGTTGAAGCCGCCGAAAGAATTATTTCAGGAACGGCCAGAAGTATGGGAATCGAAGTCAAATAAAACTGCTATTACAATAAAAACATCCTTACAAACTTGAGGATGTAAGGATGATGTCATCGGGAAGAAATATAAGTAATACAAGCTTCTCATTATCTGAAGACTATGCTATGAATTAAGCGTAGTCTTTTTGGTCTTTGTCATTCGAGGAAGGGCATTACTTGCAAAGGAGCCGAGAAATGAATTACTACAGTGATGCAGTCATGGATATCGCGAGGAGATTTCTCAATTCCAACGCGTTAAGACCTGTATTTTCTGATCTAGAAAAACAAACTCTCACCCCGTTTTTCACAAATAATCGTAGCAGAGTTTTCTTCGTCCACACTTTACCAGAGGCAGTGGTGGACGTTCTTATGTCCATGTACTCCAGGATGAAAAATCCTCGGGGGATAAGAGGCGTGTTTGTGGACTCGTTTCTTCCGCTTTTTCTCGCCAGTACTCTCAAAGAGACAGGGCGCAGATTCGAAGGTAGCCCGGAGAAATATTTAGCTCACTACAAAGTTACTTCACTTGAGAAATTTGTAGCAGGCTCAAAAGAAGCAAGACAAGCCCTCAGTACTTTTCTTGACTCCATTCATGTTGACCCGAAATATATAATGAAGCTTTCCGCCGCGCCACGGGTTAAGAAGTTTTTGTCCTTATATTTAGACAAGTACGGACACAATTCAATCGCTCGTATGGCAAAACTGTCACTTTGCCTCGAGAATATTTCTATCCTCGCGGCGAAGTCTCTCGAATGGACGCGCCCAGGGACCGGGTATATCGAGCTCTCAACTCGATTTGTTGATATGTCCATGAAGTCTCTATATCCGATCTGGAAAATCCTTGCTGAATATGGGGTGTCGGAGAAGGTGGCGAGAGGGGTGGTTGAAGGAAAGTTTAAATTGTATCAACACTTCTTAGGGGAAAATTTCAACGGCCTGTTTCCGTCGTTTTTGAGGGAAAGATATCGGCCATACTTCCCAGATGAGAGAGACCTAGAAACTGGAGTCATAGGCGAGAGTTGCGATGTTCTTGGCAACTTCCTGCCCTGCGCCACACTTACTTCGGTCGGTGTAGCGATGAGCGGGGAGGCTTATCCGGAGGTTCTGAAACATCTAGTTCTGGACAATACTCCGGAAAATCTGATCCTTGTAGAAATGATTCTAGAGGAGGCGAAAAAAATCGGAGGTGATCAATTTTCTCGCCACTACGAACCGACTGAATGGAAAAAAGAATTTTGGAAATATCTTTTGACAGAGAAGTTTTACCCAAACTGGGGTTTGCGTGTCCCGGGTGTATATTACCGAAAAGGGGGGCTTGTTTCTAATAGAGAGGCAGAGATAATTCTCGTGTCTAGCTTCTGTCTCCAAAATGATAATTTAGGGAGTTTTTCGGAAGTTCTCGACTATCTTCGGAAAATTCCAAGAGGTGAGTACGATAAGCTCCCTAATCACTTTGAAGTTATATCAGGCTCGTTTAATGGGGTAATGAGCTTTCGGGGATGGAGGGATTTACAGAGACAGCAGCTTTGTACTCATTATAGGACTCGAATTGACCCTAGGCTTGGCTTTTATCTGTATGACAAACCGGCTCCGGAAAATTTTTTTCAAGCTTGCCGCGTCGTGGAGGTAGAAAGTTGCGACCTCTATGATCAGATGCGGAGTAACGGAGTCCCATCAGAGCTTATGGAATACCCAATGCCTCTCGGGAACCTTGTGGGGTTCCAGATAGGAGCGAACTTGACTGAAATGGAATTCTGCACTTGGCAGAGGAGTAAGTACGGAGTTAATCACGAAGTACGGCAAATTTTCCTCGGGATAGAGAGGGAGCTGAGAGGAGAATATCCGTGGTGGAAGGAATTATCTCGAGCGGACATGACCCCAGCCTACATCTTCGCTCGCACAAAGGAAGGAGTGCCTCTTCCTAAAAATTAAATTTTAATGTGCGATTCAAATCGCTACCGGCACAGAGTTTTCCTAAACCCCTGTGCCGGTTTTTCGTCTATTGACAAGGGGCTTATCAAAGAGTAGATATGTAAGTAGAGTAGTTATAAAATTCTTTGACTTTTCGCATAAGGACGGGACTTTCGTCTTCTAGACCCAGGGGGGCTCCCAATGTCGGGAAACACGTTAGTTAAAGTTTACGTTCTACCGGGAGGAAAGCTGCCGGAGAGAAAGACCGACGGGGCAATAGGTTATGATGTTTCTCTTCGTGCTATAGTTTCTCCGAAAGAAATGGATGCAGAGAACCCTGTTTTAAGAAAAGTATTGTTTGACTTCAAAAATCCCCCGGAAGACCCAGAGTTGCTAAGACATGTGTTGACTGTATCTTCCGACGAGAAGTTAGGAGCCCAGAATGAACTCGTATATAATTTGGATCCGGGGGAGTCCGTTTTAGGTGGCATAGGCTTTATTACAGAGATGTCGTTCCCCATGTTTTACTGGGTAGCCCCAAGGAGCGGGTTGGCGTCAAAGTATGGCATTACTGTTACTAATGCCCCCGGCACCGTTGACCCTGATTATCGAGGGGAAGCGGGGGTTCTGATATATAACAGAAGTTCGGTACCATTTTTCCTGCGGCACAACATGCGCATAGCTCAGATTATTTTTCAATGGGCTATCATTCCTGAACTTCTGAACACGGATATAGACCAGCTTCTCAGTACGAACCGAGGGGCGGGAGGGTTTGGATCTACGGGTATTCTGTAGCAATATAGAGGTTTTTTCTAAGAGCCGTCTAGTAAAACTAGGCGGTTCTCTTCTTTTAAGAAATTTTCTTTCTCCTATCTTTATAGAGTTTTGGAAGCATGCTTAAGGGATTCCAATTCTTTTTTAACTGTCCCAAGTTTTGAGTCGTCTGATACTTGCCTCTGCTCACATAATCTTTACTTTTATCTAAAATTTCTCCCGTTTCAAAAAATATAATTTGGGCAACGCGCATACCAACGACGAGAGGGATGGTGTAATGAGTGGAATTGTTTGTAATCTCCATTGTCCAGCGATTTATGTAACCCACGTCTCCCCAACCGGCGCATTTACATATCTCTATAAAATTTCTCCCCAGTGACGACCGCGCTTTCATCATTGTTGTCACAATATTTCTACCGCCAATGAATTCATTCGTATGAGCCAAGACTGTTTCCCCGGGCTTAATGACGATAACCTTGTCTCTGGGGAATACCCCATCTAATTTGAAGTCTTTGAGAATATCTCCGGCCATTTCCGCGCGGGAAGGTTTTGTTCCCCATACTTTATCCGTATGCTTTTTGCTGTAGATATCATAAATGTTGAAGTATCCCTGCGGCGGCTGTTCGCGAAAGTAGTATTCTCCAAGCGTTACATCGTAACTTGAAGTAGCAAGATGCTCGCGGCGGTAAGGCTCGATTACAATATTGCCTAGTTTCTTATGTTTCAAAATTTCTTTGTCCGAAAGCGCCATGTCGATAATTATAATCGATATGCTAAAATAGCGCTATGGCGAAGGAAGAAATTAAAAGAATCATTAAAAACGCCTTGACGCATTTTTCCATCCAAAACACGGAGGTTAACTTGGAGCCGACGGAGGACTTGGAGCATGGAGATTATTCCACGAACGTCGCTTTGCGCTATGCCAAAGAGTTAGGACAGAGCCCGCTTAAATTGGCGGAGAAGATTGTCTCCGAATTTTTGAAAAACAAACCGGAGGGAGTAGAGAAGGTAGATATTGCCGGTCCTGGTTTTATAAACTTCTACCTAAGCCCTGAAGTTTTAAGAAAAAATATAGAGACTATCATAAAAAACGGCGAGGCTTACGGCAAAAACACAAACCTCAAAGGCCAAAAGGTCATGGTCGAATATACCGACCCCAACCCTTTTAAAGAATTCCACATTGGGCACTTGATGAGTAACGCCATTGGAGAATCTATATCAAGAATTATTGAGGTAAACGGAGCCGAGGTAAAGAGGGCGAATTATCAAGGCGACGTCGGGATGCACGTAGCCAAGGCGATATGGGGAGTTGTGAAGAGTGAAGAAAAAGATTATGAAAGTATTAGACTCTGGGGAGAGGCCTATGTATCCGGCGCGCGAGCCTATGAAGAGAATGAAGAATCAAAAAAAGAAATACTGGAGATAAATAAAAAAATATACGACCATTCAGACGAGGAAATTAATGCTATTTACGACAAGGGAAGGAAAGCAAGCCTTGATCATTTTGAAGACTTGTATAGGAAACTCGGGACGAAGTTTGATTTTTACTTTTTTGAATCAGAGACAGGGGACTTTGGCAAGAAGATTGTTGAGGAAAATATCGGTAAAATTTTTGAAAAAAGCGACGGGGCAATAATTTTCCCGGGAGAGAAGCACGGTCTCCACACTCGGGTCTTTATAAATTCCGAAGGCCTGCCGACGTATGAAGCCAAAGAACTCGGCCTAGCGAAAATCAAATACGAGAAGT
>DATDZM010000054.1:0-6895 GCA_036516815.1 Minisyncoccota bacterium
GATCCGCTGCGGGGAATGCGGTCTCTCCGTGACAGCCGAGGAACAAGTGAATCGGTACGGCTACCACTATACCTATTACCATTGTACGAAGCGCCGCCGCGACTATCGTTGCCGGCAACCATCCATCCCCCTGCCGGAACTCGAACAGCAGATTCAAGCCTTCCTCTCCACGATTTCCCTCCCTGATGCCCTCCACCACCTGGCCCTCCGCACGGTAGAGAAGCTTGCGGTGCAACGCCAGGATGATCAACAGAGTGGCCGTGTCTCCCTCGAAAAGGCGCTGAACGCCACATCACGTAGCCTGGAGAATCTGACGGGGCTTCGGTTACGCGATCTCATTACGGATGAAGAGTTCATCACGCAACGCCAGCAACTCCAGCAGGAGCAACTTCGGTTACGGCAGCGAGTGGATGCGCTGAAGGAAAAGAATGCGTGGTTCGAACCTGCGCGATTCTTTATTTCGTTCAGCAATAGAGCGGTGTCTTGGTTTACCGCAGGGGATGCGGAGACCAAACGGCTCATCCTGGAAATCACCGGTTCGAACCTTTCCCTGAAGGACAAAATCGTGAGTATTGAAGCCAAGAAACCGTTCCGGGACTGGACCGGAACGGCCTCTATTCGTGACCTGTGCGCGGGAGAGGACTTGAACCTCCACGCCCTTACGGGCACATCCACCTCAAGGATGCGTGTATGCCATTTCACCACCCGCGCATTATCCTAAGCCTTGTTAATTCTTATAGCTTTCTCTATTTTAAGCCTTTTTCTCGATAAACAGAGGACATCTTGATCATAGTACAATTTTGCATACAACTTCAAGGATTCAGCTTTTGCATACTTAAGTTGATATATGGAGCCGTCGACACTTTTCGTTAGGTGCCCTTTTAACTTAGCCCTCTTATTTATCTCCTCACGAACCCAGTCTATATGCTTCTTACTAGCTGAAGCAAAAACAGTGTAGAACATAAAACTTGACCTCCACCTAGGGTCCCAATAGGAATAAAATGTCCCATCACCATCAAACGATCCTCTTAAAAAATCAAAGAAATATTTTGGTGGTATTATTATCGCTCCTATGGTCTTTGATTTTGCCGGGGTAAATCCAATGTTTAATAAAAATTTATAAAATAAGACATCTCCAAATTGGACCCTCAAATACTTTTTGCTTAACGACGAATTTTTATTTGTGATTTTTACCTTTATACTTAGCGCCCTGAGAAAATTTTCTAACTGTTCTCTGTCTTTGGAAGTAAGGTCAATATGCCGGCTATCATTCTGAAGACACCCGTCGCTTGCCAAAAGTCCTATCGCGTAAGCAAAATTCGCCGACCATGTAATATCTACTTTGCCTTTCGGTTTTACTCCCCTCTTTTTCATACTAGGATTAGTGTATCACACCTCAAGTAAGTAGCGTATACCAATTTAAAATAACAAAGAAAAAATATTTATTTCTGGGTGAGGGATGACACGGTTTTAAGACAAGGCTTTTTCTCCCGCAACTTCATCCCCCGCAGGCTCTTTGACTTCAGTCACCCCTATCCTCTCTTTGAGCTTGCGCATTTTCTTTTTAATTTCTTTTGCCGCTTTTTCGCGAATGTAATAGAGCTTCGCCCTGCGGACTTTTGAACTCTTGACCAAATCAACCTTCTCTATGTTTGGCGAATACAGCGGGAAGATTCTCTCCACCCCAATGCCTTCAGAAATTTTCCTTACTGTAAATGTCGCCCCCGGTTCAAGCCCGTGTTTATGGGCAATGACTAAACCCTCAAAGGCTTGGAGACGAGTCTTCTCCCCCTCTTTCACCTTCTGCCAAACCTTGACCGTATTTCCGGCCCTTACGGCCTTAACCCATTTTTTTTCTTTATCCATAACCACTGCCATGATGTGATTTACCGTAGCATAGGATTAAGCCTTTTGCAATTTTAGGAGTGCCTCTTTCAGGTCATCCGGCAGGTCTGCTTCAAGTCTGATTTTTCCTCCCGAGGGGAGCATGATATCAATTGATTTCGCGTGCAAAAACTGCCTCTCAAGATTTAGGTGATTAGTTTCCTTTTTTTGCCCATAAAGCTTGTCTCCCGCAATCGGATGGCCGATTGATTTCAAATGCACTCTTATCTGATGGGTACGTCCTGTCTGGGGAGAGATTTCAAGGATGGTATAATCTGGAAATTCTTCAATTACTTTATATTCTGTGACCGCTTCTCTTATTTTGCCGCGTAATTTCCCGATAGATGATTTTTTACGAAAATCATGTTTGCTCGCCCCGATCGGAAAATTTATAACCCCCTCTTTATTCTTTACCTTGCCATGAACTAATGCAATATATTTTTTTACGACCTGCCTGTTTTGAAACTGCGATTTTAGAAAGTCAAAAGATTTTTGATTCTTGGCGGCAACAAGTACCCCCGAAGTGTCCTTATCAAGGCGATGCACAATGCCGGGGCGAATACTCGGGTCGTCTCCCACCAATTTTATTTCAGGATATTTTTCCAGGAGCCAATTCACCAAGGTGGGACTGCTCTGTACCGTGTCCCCTCTTGAGGACTCTAGTACAGGGTGAACTAAAAGACCGCTCGGTTTATTTATCGCCACAATATCATCATCTTCGTAAATTACGTTGATATTCATTGCCCCCGCGAGGAATCGAACCTCGATTAACGGCTTAGAAGTCCGCAGTTCTGTCCATTGAACTACAGGGGCATATTTGATTAATGCGCGCTGAGGGACTCGGACCCCCGACCTTTTCGGTGTAAACGAATTGCTCTACCAACTGAGCTAAGCGCGCTTGTGATATTCGGGAGTATACAAGAAATGTTAAGGAATTTCAATAAAAATAGCCGCCTTGCAGGGCAATGAAGGACATTGATTTGACCCGTATAGGCGTCTGAATTATAATATATTTATATGGGAAAACTTATTATCGTCGTTATAATCTTAGCCATTGTCGGGGGAGTTTATTTGTGGAATAAAAACAATGCTGTTGTTTTTCAGGGTAATTTCGAGACCGTAAGCTCTCCATCATCGGATGTGAATACAACGCCGCCTCCAGCAGAATCTCCCACACCAATTCCGGCTCCAAACCAGATTCCTGAATCAGCCCCGTCTAAAAATCAGACACCTGCCACGGCACCGACTCCGGGTGCGACAACTCACAATGTTGAAATTGGGAACTTTTCCTTTAAACAACCGTCAATAAATATTAAAAAAGGAGACGCTGTCGTTTGGACTAACGGAGACTCGGCGCCCCATACGGTAACGGGAGACAGTGGCGGTCCCGCGAGCCCAACAATCGCGAAAGGCGAAACTTACAGTTTTACCTTCACCGGCGCGGGGACATTTAATTATCATTGCGCTTTCCACCCGTCAATGAAAGGGGCAGTTATGGTTACAGAATAAATTTGGCTCGTTATGATCTGGGTTAAAAGAATCGTCCTTATATTATTGATTATCTGTCTCGGCACGATTATTGACTATTTAGCCCACCAAATGGACCCCCGTTTTTCGGTGCCGTCTACTTACTTCCCTCATAAAATCTTATATGGCACTTTATGGGGATTTGTCGGCTACGTTGTTTTCTCCGCCATAGGCGGATCCGCCTTCGGCGGAAAAAAATATCTTACGACTTATCTGCGAGTAGCTATTGTGATAGCGGCAACCCCGGCAGTACTCTTGCAAACAATGTATTTTATCCAAAAACATCAACTGCCCTGGGTAGTGTTGCTTTTCCTTTTCCTCCACTTCTTGATGTTCCTCTTGCCGGGATTCTATGTGTGTAGAAAATTTAAGAATATATTTTTAGACACAGGACCTCCCGTATTATAGCCGAGATCAAGTAAAGTTATTGCTTCAAGTGAAAGTCCGCGTCTGGGGTAAGAAGTGCTTCCATAAACTTTTTCTTTTTTCCTTCAAGCTCATTCATTGCTTTCTCTAGTTCGTCTTTTTCTATCGTCACCGTGCGAACATCTGGGAGAGTGACGTCAGCTTCAATGCTCCCCTTGATTCTCCAGGCGACATACCCATCAAGAATACCGAGGAGGACGAGAAGAGAAGCGAAGCCTATGCTTATAATTTTCCAGTGTTTGGAGACATCGATCCCCCTGCCCGCGTTAAAGACAGTCCCTCCCCTGCGGGTAAAAAGCTTTTTAAGAATACGAACTATAAAATTCAAGATTCTTCTCATAAATACGAAAGTAGAATAATGTTAATGTCTCCTCTCCACACCTCTTCCGTGTCCTCGTGCATCTCCGCATTGGTGATTCGTATTTTGTAGGGGACATATTGAAGCGCAGATATAAAACGATATATGTCGTTCGGGGCGCCGGTAATCGCGAAGGCGAAAGTCGGTTTTTCTTTGCTTTTGTCTAAAGAACTTATGCTTATGTCTACCGTGTTTCGGGTATTCCTCCCTAATTCCTCAATTCTCTCAACGAAAGAAACTATTGTCTCTTTCTCAACAAATGCCGAATTTATGGAAGAGACGCCTCCTTCATGCTCGGAGAGGAGGGTGGCAATGGATCGTTGGTCTTCAATCAGGCGGTCATTTTGGTTTATCTTTTCTCTAGCGTCCTTGATGGCAGTGGTCAGGCCTCTGACTTCATTAAACATAATATACCAGCCGGCCGTGGCTACGGCATTTATGAGAATAACGGCGGTAAAATGAATTATGAATTTCCTCTTTTTCATATGGGAATATTGATAGATAAAGAGAAGTCAAGAGAGCGTTCCTTCAAAAGGTCCTGCACGGGGACTGTCACGCTTGAGAACTCCGGATTTTTCTTCAGAGCCTCAAGGTATGTCAAAAGTTCGCCTCGAGTAAGAGCGGTACCGTCTAGTCTTAGGGAAAGATATAATTTTTTCTTCTTATCCGCCGGCGGGATTGAGTAACTTATTCCTTTGACTTTTACCCCCTTGGGGACATCTCTAACCAATTCTCTAAAAACATCCCCGGGCCTCTTATACTCATCTTCTTTGAGGCCAAGGACTGCCATTTTAATTTTTAAATCCTTTACCGTTTTTACACTTTCCTCGGCATTGGACGCGATAAGTTTTTCTTCAGAAGAGCCACCCATCGCTCTGATCTGTTTTTCTCCAGACTTCAGGAAAAAGAGAAGGGGGATAAGAAGCACCGCCGCGAAAATAATGGCTATGAAAAGGAAAGACCCGGAGACTATGACTAAGCGTCTCTTGTATTCCCTTTCCACCTCTTTTTTATCTTCATCTGGGAGAAGATTCACCATTTTCATCATAAAGAGAGGCCTCTCATGGCAAGCCCTATAGCCGTTGTGTATAAAAGCGCTTCATCTAACTCTATCTCCGGAATATGAGACTCAAAGGAAACAATGTTTATCCATGGGTTCGCTTTCTCTGCCGGAATTTTAAGTTCATAAGAGAAGTATTCAGGGAGCCCCTGAAGATTTGACTCCCCGCCGGAGAGAATAATTTTGGAAATTTTATGAGCACTTCCTCCCATGCCTTGAGCGTGGCTATCCCAGTAAAGAAGGTGCTTCTGCACTTCATCTTTAATTGAAGAGACAGCGGGCAGGAGAGCGTCAAAGGCCGCTTCATTGCCTTTGCTCTTTGTAAATCCCCTCTCTTTCTTCAGGGTCTCCGCCCGGAAAATATCTATTTTAAGGGAATTCACGAGCGCTTGGGTAAGTCCTTCTCCGGCAATAGCTATGGTTGAGGCAAATTTAACCTGCCCTTCATCCATAATAGCGAGTGTTGTCCGCGTTTTTCCAAAGTCAATAATGAGAGAGGTGTGTTGGTCATCTATCGGTACGACCGCCCGGGCGGCAGCCTGCATCTCCATTTCAAAGGCAATAACCATAAATCCCGCCTCCTTAAAAGCGTCCCTGTAGCTGTAAATGAGAGCGCTTGGGTAAGCAGTCACATTTAAGGTAATCACCTGTTCGTCAATTTTTAAAACGGTGTAGTCAAAAATTATCTCCTCCGCCTTTAGGGGAACGTACTCCTCTATTTGCAATTCTAGGACACTTTTTATCTTGTCGGCGTTAATCGCGGGGACTGTAATTTGTATGAGGAAAGCTTTTTCCTCCGGCAGGGAAACAATTATGTTATCGGTCTTGATTTCTTCCTTAAAGGACGCGAGCACTTGGGGAATCCTTGTTCTGTCTTTTATCTCTCCTCTTTCAATGATTCCGTCCGGGATAAGCCTCTGGCCGAATCTGGAAACGGACATCGCCCCGTTTTTTTTCTCAAGTTCAACGTACTTCAAAGAGCGGTCGGAGATATCCAGACCCAGGGCCGGAATTTTTAAATACCGAGGGATGGGAAAACGGTCTAGGAAAGTGTTTTGATTCATCTACTCCATTATTATACAACATTTTTTCTTTCAAGATAACTGCGGAGGATGAGAGCCGCCGCGGAAGCGTGTATGCCCTCTTTTTTACCCTGGATACGTCCCGCCTCTTTAGTGGTTAAAATCTCACTTTGGTAGAGAACGGGGATATTCAAAGTCTTCTCAAGTAGCCTTTTAAATCCCCCTGCCTCTCCCGCGACTGGATTGTCTTCATTTTTGTAATTAACGGATTTTCCCAGCACAATCCTTGCCACTTCATTCTTTTCGCATATTTTTTTGATTTCTCCCGCCGCGTAATCCGCACCTTTATTTTTGATGGTGGAGTGTGGGAAGGCCATGCGCAAGGCATTGTCCGTAAGAGCGATGCCTATGTTTTTCTTCCCATAATCAATGCCTAGGTAACGCATATATGTCTATTATGTATGCGATCGAGATAGCAGACTAGTACGGTTTAAAAACCTTTAATCCTTTTATCTTATCAAAATGTTTGATGTTTCGGGTGACAACTTCGAGCTTATTTTCAAGAGCGGTCGGAGATATCCAGACCCAGGGCCGGAATTTTTAAATACCGAGGGATGG
>DATDZM010000055.1:0-3317 GCA_036516815.1 Minisyncoccota bacterium
GCCGAGGAGTTTCTAAGTGATCTAGCTATGAGGAGCTTCCCCAAATTGCGAGAGGGAATCAAGGCGGGTATAATTAGCATAAATGATAATAAATAAGGATTTTAAGCCAAAACGAGAAGGGAATAGCAAACTGCCCCCGGGGCAATATGAAGTTAAAGATTTTCCTGTCCTTTCTCTCGGGCCAACGCCTCACGTATCAAAAGAAGATTGGTTGCTTGAAGTTTTTGGTCTGCTGGAGAAGCCGACAAAATGGAATTGGAATGAGTTCAACTCTTTGCCGAAAGTGACGATGAAAAAGGACATTCACTGCGTTACTAAGTGGTCTAAACTCGGCACAAAATGGGAGGGTGTCTCCATGGACGAGATTATAAAAATTGTCGGAGTAAAAAAGGGAACTACCCATCTCATTGCTCACTCATATGACGGGTATTCAACCAATTTGCCACTCGAGGACGTCTCGAATGGCAAAGCAATGGTTGCTACTTCATATGAAGGGGAAGAGATTCCATCTGAACATGGAGGACCGGCGAGGCTTTTCGTCCCGCACTTATATTTTTGGAAATCTGCCAAGTGGCTAAAGGGCCTTGAATTTGTAAGCCACGACATACCGGGATTTTGGGAAACTAGAGGCTACCACAACTACGGCGACCCGTGGAAAGAACAAAGATATTCATTTGACTAGAGATAACACGATGCTAATCTACCCGCCCGAACGACTAATATCGTTCAGTTAGGCGGGCGAATTTATGTGAATAATGCGAATACGCAAATAAGTACACTTGATTTTGGGAGAATTTAAGAGTAGTCTAATAACATGGCTGAAGTTATAAAAAATAAGAGACAATTTAAAGTAGTTATCGAGAGGGATGAGGACGGTTACCTCGTGGCTTCGGTGCCGGCTCTGCCTGGATGTCACACGCAGGCCAAGAATCTCCAAGAATTACATAAACGAGTTCGAGAGGCAATATCCCTTTGTCTGGATGTTGCTAGCCGAAACCGTAGCTATAGTGAAAGAATAAAAAGATTTTCCTACAGCCCTACATTTGTGGGGGTCGATGTTGTAAGTGTCTAATTGCTATGTCTCCCCGGATCCCCGCTCTTACGGCCCGCAAACTTATGCGGGTCTTGTTGTCGCTAGGTTTTGTCAAAATCCGCCAAAAAGGTTCACATGCATTTTTTGAGCATCCTGACGGGAGAACTACTGTAGTCGCTTATCACACGAATGAAGATATTGGAAGAGGCCTTCTCCGCCAGATTTTGCGAGAAATTGAATTAAGCCCAGACGAGTTTATAAAACTTTTGTAATTAATTTATGGCTATCTGGAAAGTCGCCACGCTTAAAGAATCACATATGGTCGCGGCGAACGTAAAGTCTCTCACTTTTACCCTTAGTCAATGGGAGGGGCACATGGCCGGGCAGCATTACGACATTCGTCTCACCTCACCGAGTGGTTACCAAGCAGAGAGGAGCTATTCAGCCGCCTCGGCGCCGGAAGATGAAGGCATCGTTGAATTTGGAATACAACTTTTAGAAAATGGTGAAGTCTCGCCGTACCTGTTTGAATTAAAAGCAGGAGAACAAATTGAATTAAGAGGTCCTATCGGAGGCCACTTCATTTGGGATGTAAAAATGCCAGGGCCCTTGGTTTTGATTGGCGGAGGAAGTGGCATGGTGCCCTTGGTGTCCATGCTCCGCCATCACCTTAAACACAGAGAAGACGTCGGGCAGAGGGACATTGTGTTCCTCATAAGCGCGAGGACGATTGACCATATATTATATCGCGAGGAACTTGAGAAATTTTCTAAAAATGATTCTCGGCTTAAGATCATTCGCACTCTTACAGACGTACAGCCCAAAGGATGGCAAGGGTATAGTCGGAGAATTGATAAAGAAATGCTTAAAGAGACAGTCGGTAGTTTAATGGGCGCTATGCCCATGGTCTATGTCTGCGGGCCGACCCCGTTTGTGGAGTCCGTGGCTAATAATCTTCTTGAGACGGGTTTTAACTCGCACGAGATTAGAACCGAGAGGTTTGGTGGCTCATAGCCAGAATAAATTATTTCTCCACAGACGGCGTGTATTGCTACTGGGGCCAAGGTCTACTATATTAAAGTAATATGAACAAGAACACATATATTTTTGTTGTCATCGTTGTTGTTATTGCCTTTCTCGCAATGGTTTGGCAGTATAAACATAAAGGTGATAGCTACGGAGGGCCTCTCTCCGATTTGAATTCAGGTAACACCGATGAACAGTCTGCTAATGTTTCTCCAGAGCCTTCTCCGAGGGAAGACAAAACAAGTGAAGGAGCAAAAGAACATATAGTTACCCTGACCGAGGAGGGGTTTTCCCCAACCCCTCTTACGATAAAAGTGGGGGATACCGTGACGTTTAGAAACGAAAGCTCAAGGGAAGCATGGCCGGCCTCCGCTATGCACCCAACCCATACCGTCTACCCAGGCTCGGACATCAAAAAGTGCGGCGGCTCGGAGAGCGGGAACATTTTTGACGCCTGCGAGAGCATCCCCGGGGGCAGGTCGTGGTCGTTTAAGTTCAATGTCGTTGGCACATGGGGATACCACGACCATATGAACGCTCGTAATTTTGGCAAAGTCATAGTCCAATAAGTGATAAAGCTATCTTTGTTCTTCTTGAGGGTAGGGCTCGCAGTTGTCTTTCTCTATGCCGCCGCGGCCTCTTTGCTTGACCCTAATTCTTGGATAGGGTTCCTCCCCGATTGGGCGAGGAGCAATTCCTCCGAGCGCGTTTTTCTCTCGCTCTTTTCAATATACGAAATCATTCTTGCCCTCCTTCTCCTTTGGGGGAAGTGGGTTCGACTTTTTGCCATTCTTTCCCTCATTACCATTATCGCGATTATAATCCAGAACGTTCACAGTCTTGACATCATCTTTCGCGATGTCTCCATACTTTTTTCCTGCCTGGCTCTAATAGCCTTAACTTACAGGCAAGACTGATGCAAACGAATTTCGTCTCTACTTTTATTGTTTTTTCCATTCTTGGTGCTTTAGATGCCGGATATCTATTTTTTAAGCACCGCTCGTCAAGGCCGCTTATCTGTCCGGTAAATCACGACTGCGCCGTTGTTACGGAGAGCAGATGGTCAAAAACATTCGGCGTGAGGAACGACGCTCTCGGTGTTTTTTATTACCTTGGGATGCTCGCGCTCGTGCTTGGAGCGATCTTCATGCCCAGCTTAGGGAAGGGTATACTGTGGATTATAAAGGTAGGGAGCGTTATAGGGTTACTGTTCTCCCTTTTCCTTACATATGTTCAGATAGTAAAAATTAGAGACTAC
>DATDZM010000056.1:0-3766 GCA_036516815.1 Minisyncoccota bacterium
CAAGAATAGCCTTTCCTAATCTATGGCGGTACGGGTTTACTCCGGACAGCTCGTGGGACTCAAGGCGAGCATTGTTGACGTTGAAGTGGATCTTTCCCAAGGCCTGCATTCCTTTTCCGTTGTCGGACTTCCCGATAAGGCGGTTGAAGAATCCAAAGACAGAATTTCAGCCGCCATTAAAAATTCTAAATTTATTTCTCCCCAGAAGAAAAACCAGCGGGTAACTGTTTCTCTGGCCCCGGCGGATTTGAAGAAGGAGGGCCCGGTTTTTGACCTGTCTATCGCTCTGGCCTATCTTTTGGCTTCAAAGCAGATATTGTTTGACCCGAGGCATAGAATGTTTCTCGGGGAGCTTGCTCTAGACGGAACTGTTCGCCCAATTAAGGGCTCCCTCCTCCTTGTAAAACACGCCAACGAGTCGGGATTTAAGGAGATTTTTCTCCCCAGAGAGAATGCCAGAGAGGCCGCCTTGATTCGGGGAGTAACGATTTTCGGTTGTGGGTCATTAAAAGAGGTAACCGACCACTTTAAGAAAGAAAGCGAGACATCAAAGCCCATTCGTCTTAGTCCACAGCCGGGGACAACAATAGAATCACAAGCTCCGCTGGAAGAGAATATTTATGACTTCTCGGACATAAAAGGACAAGAGACGGCAAAGCGCGGTTTGGAAATAGCCGCCTCCGGCGCTCATAACGTTTTAATGGTGGGACCCGCCGGTACGGGTAAGACGATGCTCGCCAAAGCCTTCGCCGGTATTCTCCCGCCTCTTTCCTTTGACGAGATGCTTGAAGTCACGGCCATTCACAGCACCGCCGGAATACTGCACGGAGATTTTCTTGTCACTCGGCCATTTCGGAGCCCTCATCACACCTCCTCATACGTCGCCCTGGTCGGCGGCGGGACGTATCCGAAGCCGGGAGAGATAACTTTAAGCCACAGGGGAGTTCTCTTCCTTGATGAATTCGCTGAATTTGACCGCAAAGTAATTGAGTCTCTAAGACAGCCCCTGGAAGACGGGTTAATCACTGTTTCGCGCGCCAGAGAGTCTCTAGTATTCCCCGCCCGGTTCATCATGGTTTGCACGATGAACCCTTGCCCGTGTGGAAACAGGGGACAGAAAAACAAAGAATGCGTATGTTCCCAGAGCGCGCTCATGCGGTACGAGAGGAAAATATCCGGACCTATCGCGGACAGGATTGATTTATGGTTGGAAGTTCCTCAAGTTAATTATGAAAAATTATCCAGTAACGAAATGAGGGAGGAATTGTCAAAAAATATCCAATCAAGGGTTCTTAAAGCAAGAGAACTACAGGAGAGACGATTTGAACCCCTGAAATCTAGGACAAGGAAGAGAGTTTTTGTAAACAGCGAGATGACGGCAAGGGACTTGAAATCGTTTGCCCCGCTTAACCCTGAAATAAAAAAGTTGCTAAACCAGGCGGCGGAGAAGCTTGATCTCTCCGCCCGGGCTTATCATAAAGTAATTAAACTTGCCCGCACTATTGCCGATCTGGAAGGTGCAGAGGACATTAGGGAGAATCATATCCTTGAAGCTCTCCAGTATCGCCCAAAAGCTGTTATGTATTAAAATGGATTTCTAGCCCCGCGGACCTCAAAGTGCAGATGGCACCCTGTTGACTTGCCGGACGTCCCTATAAGCCCGATAAGTTGTCCTTGGGCGACGTGCCATCCTTCAGAGACTGTAACCTTGCTTAAGTGGGCGTAAAGGGTTTGAGTATCATTAGGGTGAGAAATGACGACATAACTGCCGTAGCCGGCGTTCCAGCCGGAGACTTTCGCGATTACAACATCTCCGCTAGCCGCCGCGTAGACATCCGAACCGCAGGAATATGCCAAGTCAACTCCGTTATAACCGTGGAGCCCCTGGGTCTTCCTCCCGCCGTCAATCGGGCGAATGTAATACCCGGAATAACTCGGCGCGTTTGTCCCGCGGGGGTTACCGACGGATTTGCTTCCCGCGTAATTATTATCTACGAGCGTTGGAGTCTCTCCGTTCGGCACGATGATGCTCTCTCCCACCACAAGTCCTTGCGACGAAGAGATATCATTGAATTGTATGATGTCAGCGGGGTCGGATTTCAAATCCTTGGCTATGGAGGCGATAGTGTCTCCTCGCTTCACTGTGTATTTAATGCCTGAAACGGGAAGTATGATAAGCGTTTGGCCAATATTAATGCTTTCTCCTTTTTTAATATCATTTGCCCATCGGATAGTGTTTACGGATACTCCAAACATATCCGCTATTTGAGAGAGAGTGTCTCCTCCTCGGACGACATAGACGCTGATCTTCCCTTGGTTTTTCGACGACTCAATGTCGGCTATGGTTCCAAGGGGGCCGGAGTCGGGGAGAAGAGCGCTTTCCCCCACAATGGTTATGTCTCCTCCCCCCTTCCCCGCGTTTAAGTCTACGTTTAAGGCGGCTTGGAGGAGGCTCATATTCTGTGGATTGACGCTCGGCGCTTCTTTTTTTCCTCCCCCGGTGAACATTTCGCTCAAGAAGGAAATTATGCCGGCTCTCGCGTAGCCCGGATTTACTCCAGCAGATAGGACAAAAAATAAGACTAAAATAAGGAATTTTGCCGAAAAACCGATATAAAGCCTTTTTCCGCGACTAGCGCTTGGAAGGCCTTTTCTTTTTTTAGTAAAAATAAGCCTATTTTATGGGAAAACTCTGGGAAAATCTGAAATTACCGTTATTTAAAGCCACAATCCAAACAATCCAGCTTAACAACCAGCCCCTTAATTATATGTCTAAAGCGCCGTAAGTCAACGAGTTATCCACACTTCCTAAAATAGTGTACAATGCAGGGAGCATGAGGGGGGGATATTCTCTAGTTGAGCTCTTAATAGTATTGGGGATACTTGTTCTTATAGGGACTCTCGTTTTTTTGGGGTTTGACGGTTTTTTCGGCACATCAGGCCTTCATCAAGCCACGGAGGGAGTATTGTCGCTAATAGAGCAGGCAAGAGGAAAAACCATCTCCCGCGAGGGAGGTTTTGCCTACGGGGTGCATTTTGATTCCAACAAAGCCACTCTCTTCCGCGCCCCAACATATATTGATGGGAATGTTTTTAATACCGTCTACGACTTAAACCCCGGTTTCCACATAGCCGCGACGACGTTAAACGGGGGAGGGACTGATGTTATCTTCCAGATTATCACGGGCGAGACATTATCAGACGGCACGGTTGCCATAGAAAAAGTCGGGGACCCGTCAGTCAAGAAAGTAATTAAAATCAATGCCACGGGAATTGTTGAAGTTGAATAATAAAAAAGGAGGGTTCGGTATCCTTGAAATTGTGATTGTTGTCGCCATTATCGGCATCGTTGTTTTTGGTTTTGGCCAAGTTGGACAGCTCGCCTTTCGCCTCTCAAGCGTTTCTTCCGCGAAGATTGAGTCGGCCTTTATTATCCAGGAAGGAATGGAAGGGGTGCGTTTTTTACGAGACCGCGGTTGGGACCAGAACATTAACCTAATTTCTCCCGATACTGATTATTATCTTACCTTTAGCGGGACGGATTACCTGCTCCAAACAACGACAGCCCCATTAATCCAGGGGATTTTCACGAGAACTATTCAATTTTCTGACGTATACCGAGACGCGCAAGATACTATAATCGGGGGCACTTCCGGAACGCTTGATCCATCCACGAAAAAAGTAAAAGTGACAGTATCGTGGCTTGACCGCGCCGCGCCATATAGCCAATCGGCGGAATTCTATATTACTAACCTCTATCAAAATT
>DATDZM010000057.1:0-6679 GCA_036516815.1 Minisyncoccota bacterium
AAGGCGAAATGAAAGAAGTTGTCAAAAGACTTGATCGTATTGAATACGGCATGGTTTCTCAT
This sequence comes from Minisyncoccota bacterium, assembly GCA_036516815.1. Classification (GTDB taxonomy): domain Bacteria; phylum Patescibacteriota; class Minisyncoccia; order UBA9983; family UBA9983; genus DATDZM01. The sequence goes on from DATDZM010000057.1 coordinate 63, forward strand.
GACCGCAGGTTGGAGATACTTGAAGACAAAATGCGTATAGTGAGCGTCAAGCTCGGTTTGAGGCGATAGTCGTCGTTGCATTTATTTCCATTTCCATCTATTCTTTCTGCCGTACCCTTCAATAGAAGACTTTTTGTTTATTCGTATCATTCGCATGAATTTGTAGATTAGCATCGCATCATGGAGAGAGATCTTCCGATAGAGCAAACGCGCGATATCGGTGTTATAGCGCACATAGATGCCGGGAAAACCACTTTTACCGAGAGGGTTCTTTTCTATACCGGCATATCTCATAAAATCGGCGAAGTTCACGAGGGAACCACGATAATGGATTGGATGGAGCAAGAGAGAGAACGCGGCATCACCATTACTTCCGCGGCTACTACGGCATTTTGGATTCCCACCCATGGAGAAGACAAGAGAAAGTTTCGTTTTAATATTATAGATACCCCCGGTCATGTAGATTTTACGATGGAAGTTGAGCGCTCGCTTAGAGTCTTGGACGGAGCAATTGTGGTCTTTGACGGGGTCGCCGGAGTTGAGCCTCAATCCGAAACTGTCTGGCGGCAGGCGGATAAATACAAAGTTCCCCGAATTTGCTTCATAAACAAACTAGACCGCACCGGAGCAAGTTTTGAGAAAAGTTTTGCTTCCATTCTTGACCGGCTGACTCCAAGCGCCGTGCGCATGCAAATTCCAATCGGGGAGGAGGACGCGCATGAAGGGGTCGTAGACCTTTTGAGAATGAAGGCCTACTATTTTGAAGGGAAGTCGGGGGAAGAGATAAAAGTGGGAGATATTCCGGATAATCTTGAACAGACGGCGGAGAAATACCACGCCGAGCTTGTGGAAAAAGTAGTTGAATACGACGATACTTTAGTCGGTGAATATCTTGAAGGGAGAGAGATTCCGCTGGAAGAACTAAAAAAGGCTCTTAGAAAGTCAGTCATAAACTATCAAATTATTCCTGTCTTCTGCGGCTCGGCTTTGAAAAACAAAGGGGTTCAGCTTGTTCTGGACGCGGTTTGCGATTACTTGCCGAGCCCGGTTGAAGTATCTTCCCTTATCGGTCATGATCCAAAAACCGACTCGGAAGTTGAAGTTAAAGCAGACGACGAGGAAACTTTTACCTCCCTGGCTTTCAAACTTCAATCTGACCCGTTCGTTGGACAGCTGACTTATTTCCGCGTCTACTCCGGAGTGCTTGAGGCGGGGTCCTATGTTTTAAACACCACGACGGGAGACAAGGAAAGAATCGGTCGAATTTTGCGCATGCACGCGAATGACAGGGAGGAGGTGAAGAAAATTTTTGCCGGCGATATCGGCGCTATCGTTGGGCTCAAAAACACCCGCACCGGGGACACCTTGTGCGACCCTAGCCGTCCGGTTGTACTTGAAAAAATAGAATTTCCCGAACCAGTCGTGTCCTTGCGCATAGAGCCAAAAACAAAAGCCGACCAGGAAAAGATGGGCATCGCTCTTAAGAGGCTCTCTGACGAAGACCCGACCTTTCGCATAAAATCTGATGAAGAGACATTAGAGACTATCATCTCCGGCATGGGAGAACTTCATCTTGAAGTTCTGGTAGACAGGATGAAGCGCGAGTTTAGCGTGGGCGCCAATGTGGGGAAGCCCCAAGTCGCCTATAAAGAAACGGTGACCTCTGAAGCGGAGGCGGAAGGCAAATACATCCGCCAATCCGGCGGGAGAGGGCAATACGGCCATGTGCGAATCAGGGTAAGGCCCAGAGAACGGGGAGAAGGTTTTGAGTTCACTAATTCTATAAAGGGCGGCATTATTCCCCAAGAATATATTCCGGCGGTGGAGAAAGGAATTAAGGAAGCGATGGATAGGGGAGTTCTCGCCGGTTACCCGCTCGTTGACTTGGAGGCGGAACTTTATGACGGGTCGTATCACGAGGTGGATTCTTCGGAAGCCGCTTTTAAAATCGCCGGCTCTATCGCCATCCAGGAAGCGGTAAAGCGCGCTAAGCCAGTTATTATTGAGCCGATAATGAAAATTGAGGTAGTAGTGCCGGATAAATTTTTGGGCGACATTACCGGAAACTTGAGTTCAAAACGCGGGCAGATTGAGAACATGGGCGAGAGAGGGATGCTTAAAGTAGTGGACGCTAAAGTGCCCCTTTCAGAAATGTTCGGTTATGTCACTTCCCTGCGAAGCATGACCGAGGGCAGAGGAACATATACCATGGAGTTTGACCATTACGCGGTTGTGCCCCAAAATATCGCTGGTGTCATTATAGAGGGCAAGTCAAACGGGAAATAAAAATACCAGTTTATGCCCGAAGGACCCGATTTAGACCAGATAAACCCATACGAAGAGGGCGATGATGACCCCCTCCTTTTGCCTCAAAATCAGGAGGTCCCTCTTCTTCAAGGGTTAGGACTTCTCTCCGAGGACGCCCTAGGAGATGATTTAGAGTTAAAGACAGATATTGACCACCTCCCAGTTTGACTTGACTTATATCATCATTCCGCTATTATGGGTAATGTTGCATTATTTTCGCGCAATTTTGTTTTTTTAGAAAAAATTAAAACGTCGCTCCATTATAAATTAACCTAGCAAGCTAACAGCTAGAAGCTAAAAGCTAATATAAAATATGGCAGAAAAATTTGAGAGAAATAAGCCCCACTTAAATGTCGGCACCATCGGCCACGTTGACCACGGTAAGACCACTCTTACCGCCGCTATTTTACACGTCCTTCACCTCTCGGGAAACAAGGTAAAACTGGAGTCTATTGACCAGATAGACAACGCGCCGGAGGAGAAGGCGAGAGGGATTACCATATCTCTTCACCACTCGGAGTACGAGACAGCCAACCGCCATTACGCGCACATAGATGCTCCGGGCCACGCCGACTACATTAAAAACATGATTACCGGCGCCGCCCAGATGGACGGGGCGGTTCTCGTCGTTGCCGCGACAGACGGAGTGATGCCCCAGACGAGAGAGCACATTCTCTTGGCGAGGCAAGTCGGTGTCCCCTCAATCATAGTGTTCTTAAATAAAATTGACATGGTTGAAGACAAAGAGCTTATTGATTTGGTTGAGGATGAAATCAGGGAACTCTTGAATAAGTACGAATTTCCGGGAGCTACTACTCCCATAATCAGGGGTTCAGGGCTCAAAGCCCTGGAGGCTAAGTCGTTGGATGACGAATGGGTAAAGCCGATTTTGGAACTCACGAAAAATCTTGATGAATATATCCCCACCCCGGTACGAGAAGTTGACCAGCCGTTTTTGATGCCGGTTGAGGACATCTTCTCCATAGAAGGGAGAGGAACGGTTGTCACCGGCCGTATTGAGAGAGGGAAGGTCAAGGTCGGGGAGGAAATAGAGATTGTCGGTTTGGGAGATACGAGAAAGACGACAGTGACTGGAATTGAGATGTTCAATAAATCTCTTGATGAAGGCATTGCCGGAGATAACGCCGGCGTGCTTCTCCGCGGGCTAAAAAAGGAAGAGATTGAGCGCGGCCAAGTGCTCGCCAAGCCCGGGACGACCACTCCTCACTCTGAATTTGACGCCGAAGTTTACATCTTAAACAAAGACGAAGGCGGCAGGCATACTCCCTTTTTCTCCGGCTACAAACCACAGTTTTATATCCGAACGACTGACGTAACGGGAGAGGTTACTTTAGCCGAAGGAGTGGAAATGGTTATGCCCGGAGACACGGTAACTTTCAAAGTCAAACTTGTTTCCCCCGTTGCTCTTTCAGAGAAGCAGAGGTTTGCTATCCGAGAGGGAGGGAAAACAGTGGGTGCCGGAGTCGTAACAAGTATTACCAAATAAGACTGCGATACAAATATACGAATGCATGCGAATCTACGAATCAGGATTTCTTATTCGTATCATTCGTGTAAATTCGTAGTTTCGCATCGGATATGGTGAAAGAACAGGAGGAGCAACAGAGGTTAAGAATCCGCATCTCTGCTTACGAGCACAAAGTGCTTGACCAGAGCGTCCACCAGATTGTCTCAACGGCCAAACGGCATGACGCTCAAATCGCCGGACCGGTTCCCTTGCCGACCTCCATAAAAAAGTATACCGTCAATCGCTCAAGCTTTATTGACAAGAACTCCCGAGAGCAATTTGAGATGCGCGTTCATAAAAGATTGATTGACATCTTAAATCCCAACCCGAAGATTATTGACGCCTTGACTAACCTGAACTTGCCGGCGGGGGTGAATATAGAGATTAAGACGGCATGATTTATGAAATTTATTCTGGCAAAAAAGGAAGCGATGACGCAGATTTTTGACGAGGATGGAACCGTACAGCCGGCAACCGTAGTTATTGCCGACCCCATTACTGTTACGCAGGTGAAGAGCAAAGACAGAGACGGATACGAGGCAGTCCAGTTTGGGTTTGGCAAGAAAAAGCTCAAGAATATCAACAAACCCCAAAGGCCCCGAGGGGGCCCTTTCGGGGGAGGTCTTGCTTATAGAAGGGAAAACAAGACCGCAAGTACGGAAGGTATAAAAACGGGAGATATTTTTGACATTTCTATGTTTGAGGAGGGGGATACGGTTGCGGTTACCGGTGTTTCCAAAGGGAAAGGATTCCAGGGAGTGGTCAAACGACATGGATTTCATGGAGGGCCGAGAAGTCATGGGCAAAAACATTCCGAGAGGGAGCCGGGCTCAATTGGTTCAGCGGGACTGCAGAGGGTTCTGAAAGGCATGCGCATGGCCGGCAGGATGGGCTCGGATCGGGTGACGGTCAAAAACTTGAAAATTCTCAAGATAGACAAAGAGAATAATAAAATGTTTATCTCCGGCGCTCTACCGGGGAGAAGAGGAACAGCCCTTGAAATAAGGGGATAAAGCCAATGGAGACTGAAGTGTACAATCAAGAAGGGCAAATGGCGGGGAAGATAGAATTGCCCGATTCTGTTTTTGGCTTGCCGTGGAATGACGACCTGGTGCATCAGGTTATTGTTTCCATGCAGTCAAATAAGCGCACTCCTGTGGCGCATACGAAAAACCGGGGAGAAGTTTCCGGCACGGGGAGGAAACCCTGGAGACAGAAGGGCACAGGCAGAGCGCGCCACGGCTCAAGGCGCTCCCCCATTTGGACTGGCGGAGGGGTGGCGCACGGACCGAGGAACGATAGGAATTTCACGAAAAAAATAAACGTGAAAATGATGAAGAAAGCTTTTTACACCATACTTTCTCAAAAGTACAGAGATGACGAGCTTTTGTTCGTAGACAAAATCGCTCTTAAAGAGAGAAAGACTAGAGAAGCGGGTAAAATCTTAAAAAACCTCTCTCGCATAGAAGATTTTGAGAAGCTTTCCACAAAGGTTAAAAACAAAGCAATCCTCGTCTTGCCTAAAAAAGAAGAGAAGGTTGAGCGCAGTTTTAGAAACATAGAGGGGATGAGAGTGCTGGAGGCAAGGAACTTAAACCCGCTCGAGATACTCACATATAAATACTTGATTTTGGGTAATCCACACGAAACTCTAAAGATTCTAGAAAAATAATCGTCGTGTGGTATTATTAAGTAGTGTAAACAAAGTAGTCGACTTTTATTTTTAAATTAACTTTTTTATGAGAAAATTTATTCTTGCTTTGTCTCTCGGCCTTTTATTAGTTCTCCCCGTGACTTCATTCGCACAAAGCGGCGGAGACGATGTCATTACAATTGAAACGCTCATAGCTCAAATCAAGGCTCTCCAGCAGCAGATTTTGTTGCTTCAACAAAATTCTGGCGGAGGGTCTGGTGCGGGCAATATCGGGGGAGGAGGGACAAGCACAAGCGGCGGAACAATTGTTCCGGAAATGTGCCTGCGCCTTACTTACTCTCTCTACGCCGGTCAAACAGACGCGGTAACAGGAGGCGAGGTGTCAAAACTCCAGCAGTTCTTAGCCGGAGACGCGAGTTTGTATCCGGAGGGTCTTGTGACTGGATTCTTTGGCCCGGCAACAGAGCGCGCCGTTCAGCGTCTTCAAACAAAACATGGGATTATTAGTTCAGGTTCTCCGGACACAACTGGTTATGGCTTTGTCGGCCCGCAAACAAGAGCAGTATTACAGAAAGAGGGGGTGTGTGGCGGAGGCGGCGGAGGGGGATATGGCGCGTCTCCGGTAATTCATGGAGTCAAGGGTCCCACTTCTCTCGCTGTTGGTGAGGAAGGCGCTTGGGCGATTGAAGCCTCCAACGCAAACGGAGGATACTTGAGTTATTCTGTGACATGGGGAGACGAAGGATACAATATATACCCGAACCAGTCTGCTCCATCTGTTATACCACAGCGTCAATCTTCCACCTTCACTCATATTTACCGAAATAGTGGGAATTACACTCCGCAGTTTAAGGTAACGAATGATAGAGGTTTAGGGGCGGGAGCAAGCCTTAGCGTTGTTGTTGGAAGCGGTGTCACACCTCCGCCCGTCCCCGGTCCTCTTACCATCAAAACATCTTCCAACCTGAACGGTAGCGTGGGAACATACTTCCAAGCAACGTTTGAAGCATTCGGATGGAGGTCTCCAATTAAGTTCCAGGTAAGTGAAGGCAGATTGCCCGCGGGGCTGGAGCTTGTCCCTGCCCCCGTCTACGCCTTAGGTATACCATGCTACATAGATTCTTGCCT
>DATDZM010000058.1:0-5448 GCA_036516815.1 Minisyncoccota bacterium
TCCCGACAAGCTCCCGTCCAACCTGTATTGATAAAACCTTCCCCGTGCCGCGGACAATATCTCCCTCTCTGATTTTTAAATAATCTCCGAGAATGATGGCCCCGATTGAATCCTCCTCTATGTTAAAGGCAATCCCGGAGACTGTTTGGCCGCCGGATTCCACTTCAATCATCTCTTGCGACGCCGCCTCGGAGAGACCTGATATTTTAGCAATGCCGTCCCGGACTTCAAGAACGCGGCCGATTTTTTCCGCTTTGATTTTGGCTTTGAACCCTTCTATCTCCCGTTTTAAGCTTTCTATAATTGGAGATGGCATAAATTTTAGTGAAATATCTTAGCGAGCCTTTGAGCCGCCGTGGCGTCTATTAAAATTTCTTCATTTAGGATTATTCGAACCCCCGCGAGGAGGCCTGGACGCACTTTTTCATTTATCAAAACCTTTTTCCCTAAAGCTGATTCTATTTCTTCCCTTAAATTTTTTGATAAGGGAGAAGCGGATTCAACATAAATTTTCTCTACCCCCTCCTCGGTCAAGTATAGCTTCTCTACTTTTCCCAAAATTGAATTTAGGTGGCTAAAATCGTTATTCTTGAGAAGAATGGCCATAAAATTTTTCAGGATTTTTTTTATCTCGGACTCGTCTTTCTCTTCCAAGGCTCGAAGGAGGGCCTTCGCGTAGATTGACTCTTGGTACCTCATGCGCGTTCGGACCTTAACTCTTTCAGGGCCTCGCGGATTAAAATTTTATCTCTCTCTTCCGGAGACATCTTCCCCAGTACCTTCATCACTCCCATGGCCAAAAATTCTTCCGCGTCTCGGTAGACCTCGTCGCGCATCTTGGCTTTCTCCTCTTCAATAGACTTCCTCGCGGTTTGGATGATTGCTTCGCTTTTATTCTCCGCTTCTTTGATTATCTCTTCTTTCCGAGACTTCCCTATATCTTCCGCGTCATTCACCATATTAAGAGCCTCTCTGCGTGTCTCTTGCAAAATAATCTCTTTTTCTTGAAAGACTTTTTTTAATTTTTCCTCCGCTTCGTCGGTGTAGCGAAGCCCTTTCTCTATCTCCTCCCTCCTCACTTTCAAGACCCGCAGTATAGGCTTATAGGCAAACCTTCGGAGAACATAAAGGAGCAGGATGAAATTCACAACCTGCGCCAAGAAAAGTTTGCCGTTAACGCCGAAGTGTTCTATAAATTCAGCCATGCGGGGAATTACCTCTTATTTAGACGAACTTCAGTATCAAGACCACAACGAGAGCATAGACGGCAATAGCCTCAACGAAAGCAATGGCCAGAACCATAGCAGTCTGAATCTTCGATGAAGCCTCCGGATTCCTCCCTATGGCGTCCATGGCGTGGGATGCCAGCTTGCCGATGGCGAGGGGAGGGAAAGTCGCCGCCGCCATCATAATCCCGGCGATTGCTAAAAACTTTATCGAACCTATATCCATAACTATTGTATTGTATCTATTTTCCAAAAATTGGCAAGTGCATATAAAAAAGACCCCCAGTATGCCGAAGCAAACCGAGGGTCAGAGTGCCCAAGAGACTAAGTATCAAACCGAAGTCTGAACCAAAGTTTCTTAGGACAGGACTGAATTGCGAGAGAACACATGGCGACCGACAAACCACCTGAACGGATAAAGGACGGAGGACGCGTAGACGCACCAGCCGTCGCCGAACCAGTACACGAAGACAGAGCGAAGCATACCAGCGCGGTCCGTGATATAGAAGATATTGGCGTAGCCAGTGTTCAAGAGAACCCCGGCCTCGCCATTCTTCTGCGTCTTCATGAGGAAGAACATTTCAGAGAGAGTGGTCTCCGACCTCTCCTCTCCTCCGAGTTCCTGGATAATAGGACCGTCTACCGAAGACTCTAGCAACTTGTGGTAACGGAGTTTCGTTTCTTCTCTCGGACCTTCTATTTTGCCGTCACCATTCAGAAACCACTCGGCAAAGTTGTCTCCGATGAAGTCGATTTTCACCAAAGCGTTTGGCTTGGTGTTGACCACGAACTTTTCACGGGCGACAAACTCGGTGGTGTTTGCAGGTACGACAATATCCTCCACGAGGTCTAAAAGGTGACGTGCTTGACTAAAGGTTGCCTCTTTCATGACGCAACTCCTTTTTGGATTTGATACACTCTTCGTGAGGTATCGGGTGACTGTAAAAAACAATAAATTACTCAAAAATCATCTTCCCTAGTTGTACACCCAGTAGGTTATTTTATCAAGGGTTTGTGGTAATGTGCACACACATATACCATCTAGGTGCGATCGTTGGAATTTGGTATATGTAAGTTTAGACTTTAGTTACCTGAAGAAGTCTCGTTTCCTAAATCTTTTAATGCCCTCCGTGCTCTGCGGTGGCGATGGAGATAAAAACCATAGTGAGCATGGAGAAGACCAGAGCCTGAATAAATCCGACGAAAATTTCAAGAGCGAGGAAAGGCAGTGGGGCGATAAACGGCACGAGGAAGGCGATGATTACGAGGAGCACCTCGCCGGCTAAAATATTTCCAAAAAGCCTGAAGGAAAATGAAATCATTTTCGCCCCCTCCGAGATGAGTTCAAGAATGCCTATAAAAAATTCAATCGGCCCCTTGAATGATATAAACCTCCCAACGTGCTTCCCTATGCCTATCGCCGCCGCGCCTATCAGGTTTATAAAAATTACCGCCGAGACTCCGAGAGCCAAGGTAAAGTTCAAGTCGCTCGCCGCGGAGCGGAGAAAGGGAATAATCAGCGTTTCCCCGCCACCTGTTTTCTTTAAGCCGATTGTGCCGACGCCGGGGAAGATGCCGAGCCAGTTTGAGACGAGGACGAAAAGAAAAATAGTAAAGACGAGGGGGAGATACTTTTCCGCCTTCTCCTTAGTGCCGAGGACTCCCTCCATAAGATTCATAAACACGCCCAAAATCATTTCAAACAAGTTTTGAACAGACCCCGGCACTATGTCAATGTTCCTTGAGAGAGTTCGGGCGAGGAGAATAAGCAAAATTACCGCGAGCCAGCTATGCACTAGGGTATTGGTGATGGGGAGGGAGAGGAATGTTCCCAGCTTCTCCGCCGCGATTTCAATATGGGGCATGACAAGCGGATTCTAACACGCTAGGGAAAAATTTCAAAAATTTTATTTCTCTCCTTCCATCCTTTTACCACACGAATGTTTGACGCTTGGACGCGGAAATATTTCGCTAACGCCCGAATAACGGCTCTAGTCGCTTCTCCTCTCTCCGGCTTTTCCCTTACCGAGACGGTAAAGCCGTCTTTTGAATTCTCCACGACCTCTTCAACTTTTGAATCCGGAAAGGTTTTAACTTTTATAAGCACGCCTGATTTCAACCTCTCTTTACGAGACATCGTTGGAGTCTGGTGCTTTCTTTTCCCCGTGGCTGAAGATAAAAATATAGAGAATTTCCAAGATACCGGCTGTGTTTGCTATAAGTATGAAGATAAACCACCACTTCTCCTTCCTCTCCGATGCCCGCCACAGAGCGTAACCCTTCCACGGCAGGCTCCATAAAGCAATGAGCAGTAAAAGAGTCTGGTTTTGCGAAAAAAATTGCTCAAGGTTCATCGCAAAAAATTATAGCATAAAATAAAGTTGTGTATTTTTACCGCCAGTGGTATGCTTAAAGCATGAAATTTTATACATATAGAATCATCATTGAGCCAGATGAAAACAACACTTTCCACGGATATGTTCCCGCCCTCTCGGGTTGCCATACCTGGGGACGGACGCTTGAGGAAACTCGTCGAAACATTCGAGACGCAATAGACGCTTACCTGCGAAGCTTGAAAGCGGACGGTGAGAAAATTCCAGAAGACAGGGGCATCGAGTTGGTAGAAACTTTTCCGTCTCGTCCTGCCAGGCGTAAATCGCCGGTTTATGCCTAAGCTTCCCACGCTCAAGGATCGTGAGCTCATGCGAGTTCTTCAAAAATTGGGCTTTGTAAAGCACCCTGAACGAGGCACGTCCCATCTGGTTTTTGCTCATCCCGACGGTAGACGAACAACGATTTCGCGTCATCCTGGAAAAGATATTCCCCGAGGAACTCTCCGGGCAATTCTTCGTGATATCAATATTTCAATCAAAGAATTTATTCACCTCTTGAAATAGACCGCTTCTAATCAACTTTTCTCTCCACCAAATCAACCTCCTTTCAATAAACTTGGGATGATTATTCTTCTTTTTTGGTCCGGTTTTGCAAAAAAAATTGTTCGAGACTCATCGCAAAAAATTATAGCATGAAATTATTTCTTCACCCTCTTCACCTTTCTTGAATACCTTAGCCATGGGGGGCCGAGGGAAATTATGCTTTCAATCTCGGCTTCCTGCTCTTTGCCGAGGGGCTTCTTCTCCACTACTGCCAGCTTTAAAATGTCGGCGATGTGGTCGAGGATGACAAGAGCTGTGGCAAGCATTAAATCCTTCTCATCATTGTCCATCGCTGAAATAGTTCTCTTAATCGCGAGGACCTCCTTCTTATTTATGGGCAAAGAGGATTGTTTGTTGTTTTTCATTACCATGATTCTATCTTATATTTATCAAGGAGACGAGGGAGCCTACTTTTATATTATTTTCCCTCGCAAAGCCAGACTTTACCTCTAACACATACTTTGCTGGTTTGTTTGGAGAGAATGTTTCAGGATATGATTCCGGTCTCACGTCACTCGTAACGCCAACAACGCGGTAGCTACTATCTATCCAAATTATATCCAAAGGGAATTTCATATTCTTCATCCAAAATGGATAAATACCTTCAGTATTAAAAACAAAAAGCATCCCGTGGCCACCTTCAAGAGAGTCCCTGCCGGAGAGTCCCTTCTCTCTCTTCTCTTTTGTGTCGGCAACTTCCACCTCAACGGTAGTGCTTCCAATTCTCACTGTTTTCGGCAAAGAACGGGACGAGGTGATGCCATCGCGCCCAAGTTCAAGGCGCGCCAATTCAAAACGGCCAAAGATAATAAGAGCGACAATGACAGCGAAAATAATTAGAATTATTTTTTTCACGCTCGTTTGGTAAATAGATTTCTCTCCTCAACTTCTCTCGCCGATTTCCTATAATCGCAGTAGTCGCAAGCCATCCCCGGTTCTGGAATCCTCTCACTTATAAGATAGCCGCGCATATCTTGAAGCGCTCCCTCAACCCATGAATCATCTCCTTTATACGAAATAATTTTTATGTCAAACTCAAGCTTGCCGTCAAAAGCTTTTTTGTCAGTTATGCCATTGCAATAAACAAAATAGGCAATGTCTGAAACTTTGAATCTATTTCTACGCAAAAGCCACTGGTAAACTTCCACCTGTCTCTTGTAACCAATCTGCCACTCGGCGTCCAAATTTACCTCGCCGTCTTTGGCCGTCGCTTTGTAGTCAACAACATGAAGCTCCCCTCCGGGATTTACCCAAATATCATCAACCCCCCCGGTTACAAGAAAATT
>DATDZM010000059.1:0-2784 GCA_036516815.1 Minisyncoccota bacterium
TCTCGTCGAAGAAAGAATAAATTTCTTCCCCGGCAGGGAGTATTACATCTCAATCTCGTATGATACTGATTATCGTTCCCTAATAATTACTTTTTCAAAAAAGGGAGGCACGGGAGTGGAGGGAAGTACGGGGAAAACCGAAATTTATCCGCTAAGTCCATTAGAAGACAAACTGCCAAGAATTGATGTCCGATACGATGTCCTTAAGAAATTAGTAGATGTCTTTTACCAAAATGATTGTCTTTTACTTGAAATAAATCCTCTCGTTGAAGTAAGTGATGATTGGTTTGCTCTTGACGCGAAAATAAAACTTGACGATAGTGCCTTAAACCGTCATAAAGAATGGGATTTTTTCTCAAGACTAGTCCCTGGACATATTGAGACTGAAAGAGAAGTAAAGGCCAAAAAAATTGATGAAGGTGATTATAGGGGTACTGCTGGTTCAACTTATTTTGATTTACCGGGAGATATTGCGGTGCTTGCATCCGGAGGGGGAGCCTCGTTAACCGCAATGGACGCATTGGTCAAAGCGGGTGGGGCTCCTGCAAATTATACTGAATATTCCGGTAACCCCTCCAGAGAAAAGGTTCAAAAGCTTACCGAGATAGTGCTTTCAAAGCCGAATCTTAACGGACTTTGGGTTATTGGGGCCATAGCGAACTTCACGGACATCTATGAGACAATGTCCGGTTTTGTAGATGGTTTGCGAGAGGCGGAGAAGACACTAAACACAAAATTTGAGTTCCCAATCCTTATTCGCCGAGGAGGGCCAAAAGACAAAGAAGCATTCCAAATGCTCAAATCTCTAAAAGGCCTTAACCTTCATATTTATGGAGAGGAGATAAGCATTACCGAGTCGGCCAAAATAATGGTCAAATTAGCAAGTCAATATGCTTCTTCCAGATAGAGGGGCGAGATTCATAGGGCAAGGCATTACAGGCTCTGAAGGCAGAGCCTCCTTACCATGGATGATATCTTACGGCACGAATGTTGTTGCCGGTGTCACTCCGGGGAAAGGAGGGCAAATATTAAACAGCGTCCCGATTTTTAACTCCGTGAGGGAGGCTGTCCAAGCAGTCGGCCCTGTTTTTGGCTCTGTTCAATATGTCCCCCCTCTTCTCGTAATCAAAGCCGTTGAAGAAGCGCTGGAAGAGGGAATAAAGTTTGTCCTGATAGGAGCTGAAAAGGTGCCAACGAAAGACGTCGCTTTTATATACGCTTTAGCTAAAAGCAAAGGCGCAAGTATTATTGGCCCAAGTTCTGTTGGTTTCTTGAGTCCGGCAAGAGCCTTGAAGATTGGATCAATAGGAGGCGCTAACCCAGATAGAGTATACAAAGAGGGGAATATTGCCATAATTTCAAAATCTGGGGGCATGACTTCGGAAATAGGCCTTCACTTGAAGAAAAACGGTCTTGGCGTCTCGGTGGCCGTTGGTATCGGAGGGGACAGGATCATCTGCAGTGACTTCGGAGACTTTTTGCTGGAGCTTGAGAATGACAAAGGTACGAAAGCCTCGGTTATATTCGGGGAACTCGGCGGGGCTTATGAGGAGAGAGTCGCTGAACTCGTAAAGAATGGTAAAATAGCTAAACCTGTTGTCGCTTTTATAGCCGGGGAGTTTACCATGAGTCTGCCAAGTGAAGTGCAATTTGGACACGCCGGTGCGATAATAGAGGGCAAAAGGGGCTCGCCTCACGAGAAGAGAAGGATTTTAAGAGAAGCTGGAGTGTTTGTGGCGGATAATTTTGACGATATCTCTAGCCTAATCAAAGAAGTCTCTTAATTATGGCAAAAACGATAATTCATAAAGATAATAAAGCTTTTTTTGGAGATAAGGACCATTTGGAATTAAGCAAAAAGGCGAGCTTTTCCACTCTAATCTTTGAGCTCTTGTCGGGGAAATCACCTAAAGAGGACGAACTTAAGGTTTTTGAGCTTGTCTTGAATCTTTCTATAGACCATGGGGCAGAGACTCCCTCAGCCCGCGCTGTTATAGAAGCAGCAAATAAAGGAGCTTCGATTTCGGAGGCTGTTGCCTCCGGTATCAAAGCCATTGACGATATCCACGGAGGGGCAGGCGAGGGGGCGATGGAGGTTTTTTATAAAATCAAAGAGGAGGACCTTGACCCGAAGGAAGTCGTCACAAGTTATCTGGAAACCGAGAGAAAAGTGCCAGGATACGGCCATCGGATATACAAAGTTGACCCAAGAGCAGAATTGATACTCGAGACTGCTTCAGAAGCTGGGATAGGAGCCGATTACATTAAAGTTGCTAAAAGCATAGAAGGAGAGCTAAAATCCCGGACAGGGAAGATTTTACCCGTGAACATTGATGGGGCTATGGCGGTTATTTTTTGCGCTTTCAATTGGGAACCCCGTCTCGCCAAAGCGGTTTTTATCATAGCTCGGACGCCCGGTCTCTGCGGCCAGTTTTTGAACAACGAATGATACTTATCCACAGGTTTATCGTTTACCTGTTAAGCATTTAGAACCACGACAAGTATAATAAAGTCACGGGTTTCGCTGTGGAGTATAGAATCCATAATAATGCTCTTTATAAGAATTTATTAAAAATAATTTTCAAAAAGAAATGAAAAACCTTTTTATGAGTCGCAGTTTGGTAAGTGTCAGTCTTTCAATAATCGCGGCGCTTGTCCTCGTTTCCCTGACCGTGTACGCGGCGTCAACGATAAGCACTAACATCAGCACAGACGGCAACCTTACGGTCACCGGTACCGCTGGGGTGACTGGTCTCACCACCATGGCCGGTTATGTTTCCACCG
>DATDZM010000060.1:0-6466 GCA_036516815.1 Minisyncoccota bacterium
CCACTCGCACCTTGTAACCAGGGCCCAGAAGCTCCTTGCCAACCGCCCAAGGGGTGCCAGCGAACATGAGGTTGTTAAATGGTATATTTTTGATACTTTTGATATGCGTCCACGCGTTTGTCTGCGGATTGAAGTAAGAAAGTTCCGCCTCTTCCAACTCTTTGTCATCAGCCGCCCAAAACCCAAGTTCTACATTGCGTCCGTTTTCAATCATGTGGTCGGACTCCTCCAAGATTTCAAAAAATGTGACAAGAGGGGGCTGGGTGTCATCGGCAAGCCTGGTGAAAAGACGCACGCCAGAGGTAGTCGCCCCAGTAGAAATGGAGAATTTTGTCACAATGTGGTCATATCGTTTATAGTATGCCCACGCGGCCGTCGTGCCATTTGAAACATTGTGATAGGAGATATCGCCATCCGAGTTGGTTGTGCCGGAGACGCCGTATCCGTAGGTAAGAGCGTCTGGAAATTCTTTTTCATTCAATGTCATCTTCCCCGACACCCCGCCAGTGTAGGACAATGGATTACTACTCATGGTGATGTCAACAGGGTTATCCGAAAAATGTGTTATGGTGCTCCCGTCCTGATGCAACACCCCAGCCGTAACCTCGTATGTCACACCCTCCTCAAATGGGTATAGAAATGCGCCGTCCCACGAATTTTGTACACCGAAAAATTTCCAGGCCTGGGCGCTCTTTTTCTTGTAGAGAATAACGTACATAGAGCGGTTAGGGTCATCCCGCATGGGCCAACGGATATTGAGCGCCGGATAACCGCTTATATCGTATTTATTTGCGATAAAGTAGACCGGCAAGGCGGGTTTGCCAGAGGGTTCGCCAGCGAATCTAAATATTTTACTAAACCAATTGTTCTCATAATTTGATTCTCCGTCTCCTTCCACGTAAAATTTAAAATTCATATCTCCCAAAAATTGGTCGGTCACGGGAAAATTTAGTGTTACTTTAAGCGCATCGCCGGGCGCTAAATTCATCCCGAGGGCGCGAAGGTCAAACCCCGCGGGGTCCCAATTATAATCTCCGACGAAGTTATACAGCCGCCCGTCTGAAATAGCGCTCCCGCCTATATTTTTTAATGTGACAACGAAGGTGACGGGTGTGTAATTTACAAGAGCGCTTGAGGTAGTGATATCCGTAATGACGAGGTCAGGCCGTTTATCAAACAGGCGATATGATAGGGCCATAAGCGCTTGCGCCGTTACATACGGACTTCCTCCGCCGAAACCCCCGTCCGGCTCTTGCGCGGATTTAAGATATTCAAATGCTTTGTCCTCCGCGGCAAGAACTATTCCGTAGCGATGTAACATTTCATAAGCGAGGGCGGTGTCGGAGACGTCTTGATTCCACGCACCATCCGTGCCTTGAATATTTTTGAGGTAGTTGAGTCCCTTTTCAACATACTCCTTCACGGCAATATCTCCGCTTGCTCCGTGGAGAATGGCGTCACGGTACGGGAATAGCGCGCCGAGCGCCGAGGTTGTCTGAAGCACGCGCGACTCGTCTTCGGTAAATTCGCCCCACCCCCCGTTTGAGTTCTGATTATTGAGGAGGAATATAATCGCAGATGTTTCTATAAAATCAGGGTTGTCGCCGTAGCCCGTGTAATTGCTCGCGGTGATTGCCTCAAGCACGGAGGCAGTGGTGGACACATCGCTTCTGTATTTAGAGCTATAGCCAAATCCTCCGTCGTCATTGCTTCTCTGCACTATGGCGTCAAACGAATAGCTCACGTCCTCTCCGCTCTCCGCAAGCATCCAGAATTTTTGAGAGGCTAAAAGCGTGCTGTCTGGAAATTGTGAGCCGAGCCAGCCGATTCCCTTCGTGTACGTCTCACCGGCGGTGGTAGTTCCAAGAGAATGGAGAGAGTGGAGTACGGCGACTGTATCGCTTATGGCGCTCGCCTCTCCGTAGCGCGACCATGAGCCGTTGGCCGCTTGGGCGCTTATTAAAAAATTAATACCGGAGTTAATAATAGCGACTCCGGTATTGGTCTGCGGCGAGGACACGGCGGAGAAAGCCCGCACTCCCCCACCTGAATTTTTTTTCTCCACCAACTCCTTCGTAACAGTCGCCGTGGCGCGAGGTAGTGGAATTGCCTCCTGAATTTTTTGCGGTTTTACGACGCGCAAGTCAATTTTATTCTCCGGCGGTTGAAGCAGTGCCATCTCTTCCTCAATCGTCGGGACTCGCGCCAATTTCTCAATCTCCGCGAGCGTATAAGTTGTAGCTTGCATGTCCTGGTCGGTAGCCCGCGCGTTCGCAGGGAATAGGAAGCTCACCGTTATGACAACTACAGCGGCGTAAGTTGTCAGAACTCTACACCGACGTGGCCACGCTATTTCTATAACCTCCTTAGTATAACAGTCTGCCATTAGCTCCACTCTGTCTTAAACCAGCTAATGAGTCAAGCTCGACATGATGTGAGGAGAGAGCCTCTTTTGCTAGAATGGTGAGATGGACATTGATGAACCAATCAGCAATTACTTCCTCCGCCTGACTGACTCTCAAAAAAAGGCGTTGAAAAAAATTAGTCTGGAGAGTGTCCGCGATTTGCTCTTCTACTTTCCTTCCCGTTACGAAACATTCGGCGACCGCAGGAATATCGCGAATCTGAAAGAGGGAGATAAGACCACCGTCTTCGGCAAAGTAATTGAGAAAAATATCGCCAAAACTTTTAGGAAAAGAATGAGTATTTCAACAGCGACCATCGGCGATGTGACAGGAACGATTGACGCCGTCTGGTTCCACCAGCCATACATCGCGAACATGCTCCAAGTGGGAGAGAAAGTTGCCCTCTCCGGAAAAGTGGCGAGAAATAAAAGCGGGCTATATATCGCGAACCCAAGTTACGAAAAAATCAGCTCATACGAGGCTCTGCGTGAAGGCGCGGCTACCCTCGCCATCTATCCGGAAACTAGAGGAGTAAGTTCCCGCTGGCTTAGATTTGCCGTAAACCGCGTCCTCCCTAAAGCAATTGAAACTCTGGAGGAATATCTGCCCCAAGATATTTTGGACAAATACCATCTCCCGGGCATTAGCTCCGCTCTAATTTACATCCACACCCCTCAAAAACTCTCTGACGCAGAAGCGGCGCGAAAAAGATTTTCATTTGAAGAAGTATTTTTCATACAACTCGCTCATATGAAGGAACGGGTAAAGATTGATAAGGAGAAGTCGTTCTCTCTCTCCATGCCCGAAGGAAAACTTGAGGAATTTTTAAGCACTTTCCCTTTCAAACTGACAACTGCGCAACGGCGGGCGACAGAAGAAATAAAAAATGACTTAGCCGGGGACCGCCCCATGTCCCGCCTCCTTGAGGGAGACGTCGGGTCAGGAAAGACGGCGGTGGCGGTTGCCGCGAGTTACATCGCCATTACGAACGGTTACCAAGTCGCTTACATGGCCCCGACTGAAATTTTAGCCAATCAGCACTTCCAATCCTTCGTCAATTACTTTAAGGAACTTCGCCTGACAACGAAGGTCGGACTCATCACCTCTTCTGAATGCAAAAAATATCCTTCAAAAACTTCTTATGAAGAATCAACTCAAATATCAAAAACCCAGCTTCTAAAGTGGGTCGCCGGGGGAGAGATCCCCATACTCATCGGCACGCACGCCTTGATTCAAAAAAATGTGGTATTCAAGAACCTCGCCCTTGCGATAATTGACGAGCAACATCGTTTCGGCACCAAGCAAAGAGCGGCGCTTGTAAAAAAGAGCCGCGTTTTTCCGCACCTCCTTTCCATGACCGCGACACCCATTCCCCGCACCCTGGCTCTCACCATTTACAGCGATTTGGACCTCTCCGTTTTAGACGAGTTACCGAAGGGCAGGCAAAAAATTATTACCCGTGTTGTTCCCCCTAGCGAAAGAGCAATGGCTTATGAGGAAATCCGCCGTGAGTTCATGGAAGGCAGGCAGGCGTTTGTGGTATGTCCTAGGATAGAAGTTGGAAATGATAAATTAAAAGCGGGAGAAGTAAAGAACGTGAAGGATGAGGCAAAAAGATTAAAAAAAGATGTTTTTCCTGAATACAGCATAGAAATTTTGCACGGCAAAATGTCCGCGAAAGAGAAGGAGCAAGTACTGCGCGACTTTAGGGGGAAAAGAATAGACGTACTGGTGGCCACCTCGGTTATTGAGGTCGGCATTGACGTACCGAACGCGACCGTAATCATTATTGAAGGAGCGGAGAGGTTCGGCTTGGCCCAACTGCATCAGCTCCGCGGGCGAGTGATGCGGAGTAGCCACGAGCCTTATTGTTTTGTGTTTTCCGAGTCAAGCTCCGAGGCCACGATTCAAAGACTGCGGGCGCTCGTCACTTCAAAAAACGGCTTTGAGCTCGCGGAATATGACCTTCAAATCCGCGGCCCCGGCGAACTCGCCGGGTTAAAGCAATGGGGCATTTCGGATGTCGGCATGGAAGCTCTGAAGAATATCCGCATGGTTGAGGCCGCGAGAGAAGAGTCTAAAAGAATTATTGACTCCTACGTAAATCTTAAAAATTATCCCGAACTTTTAGATATAATTTCCACTCGGCACAAAGACACCCATTTCGAGTGATTTTCAGCGGCTCAAAGCGGACGTCGTAGCCGTCGTCGTGGCCATTATCTGGTCTGAAGGAGATGTTGTTGAAACTGGGGGAGCAGGCGGTAGCGTGGGGGGAGCGGGGGGATGGTTATCAGATATTGTTCTTGAGGAGGGAGGGAAATTTGGCACGGAAACTTCATAAAAATTTTTTGACAATAAAAACCCCCCGGCAAGCCCTATGAGTAAGCCAGCCACTCCCACAAAAATGAGCAAACCAAAACTTTTGCGATGCCCCGCCACCCGCGAAACTTGCGGCTCAATTTTCCCCAATGATACCCTTCGCACTTCCTCTTCTTGATTAGCCGCTTTTGCTTTGGATAAGTATAGCTCGCTGACTTTTGCGTCTGTATCCATTGTCCTTATGAGAGGGGGGCCGATTGGCTCGGCGGGAAGCGGTTTGACCTTTACCTCTTCTTTAAGAGGTGAAGCGGAATTAGCCGGAGGATTTATTGGAGTTACGGGAGGAGCGCCTTTAGGTACAGGACTCAAGGCAAAAGCTTCTTTTAAATCGTTGTCCCCCCAACCGTTTGACTTTAAAGATTTTGAAATGTCATCCTTATTCGTTCCCCGCTTAATCTCTCGGGAGATGTATGCCAATAATTCTGTTGTAACCATGTTATCTAGCGAACTTGTTTTTCTAAGTGAGTAAGACGACGTACAATAGGGGTAAAGTCATCAATATCAACCTTTTTCTTTAAAGAATTTTTTATAGACGAGGCATCCTCTTTTACAATCTTGAGGTCAGTGGCAATACCCCCTATCATTCCTTCATGGGAATCAAACTTAGATGTGTGCTGGTCGAGGATGTCAGTATGATGGTCAAGGATACTGGTGTGCTGGTCTAATGTTTTTTTGATTTCTCCGTACTGCTCGGCTATAGCAGTAACACGGTCATCCGTGTGTTCTAAAAGAGCTCCGATATTCCTTATTTCTTGTTCAAGATATGGGGATTTGCTTTTTATCCTTTTAAGTTTAACCATGTCCATATACTAACATGTCTAAAAATAAAAACCCGCACTTAAGTGTATAAAGTGCGGGAGCAGGCGCGATCGGACTCGAACCGATGTTTCCTAGACTATACGTCAGGGTGTCCTGCCGCTGGACGACGCGCCTTCCTCTCAAAGAGCATAGACATTCTATGCCCCCACCAGACATCGAGTCTGGGCTCTCCTGTTGGTTACAGGAATCCGTTCTCCGGACCGTGGGGACAAGAAATATCTTTATATATTCCTAGCAGGTGGAAAGTTGTTAGTCAATGAATGTTTTGATACACTATAGGTATGAGCAACGGAATAACAATAACTAGAAAAGAATACCGTCAATTAGAAGAACGGCAACGAAAACTCCAGGAAGCATTGGCGGAATTGAGGAATATTGTGTTGGAAACATACTCTGACGAAATCGTGGAAACTAAAGCCAAGCGTTTGGAGGCAATTTCTCGTATGCTTGATAATGGGAGAGGTAAGAGATTCTACTCTTTTCCCAGCTTTAAATCTTACCTCCGCAAACTTTAAGTATGGAGTCAGAGACGCCGAGGTATCGATTAATCCTCTCCATCCCATTTGGGAGGATTCTGAAATCGCTAAAAAAGAAAAAACCCAGACTTCTGCGAGATTTAGAATCCCAGATTGGAAAAATTTTTAAGGAGCCTGCCTTGGGAAAGCCACTACGAAATGTGCTGCGGAATTATAGACGCGTCCATGTAGGTTCGCACGTTTTAATCTACGAAGTTTACCGCCAGGAGATTCGCCTGCTTGATTTCGATCACCACGATCGCATCTACAAAAAATATCACGCATAGGGCGTAGTTACAGGGACTATCAAGAAGAACCTCGTTGGAATTTACAATTGCCTATCAAATT
>DATDZM010000061.1:0-6903 GCA_036516815.1 Minisyncoccota bacterium
GGGCGGCGAGGAACGTAAACGGGGAGGTTCTAATTTACGCCGACGTTATAACCGGTTCAATTAAACGAGCCCTTCACGAGACGGAGAGGCGGAGGGAAATTCAAATTGAGTACAATAAAAAGCACGGCATCACTCCTCAAACAATTATTAAAGCCATCAAAGA
This sequence comes from Minisyncoccota bacterium, assembly GCA_036516815.1. GTDB lineage: Bacteria > Patescibacteriota > Minisyncoccia > UBA9983 > UBA9983 > DATDZM01. Next base: position 164 of record DATDZM010000061.1, read on the forward strand.
TATTTTGCCGACAGAATATAAGGAGAAGAAGGCGGTACGAGATATTTTAAAACTTGAGACGAAAGTTCTGCCGAAAACCGAAGCCGAGCTGGGAAAATTGATGAAGCAAAAGGAGAAGGAGATGCGCCAAGCGGCAGACGAATTGGACTTTGAACTGGCGGCCATACTGCGAGATGAAATCCGGGAACTCTCGAAGCAAGTGGAAAGACCTTTATCCTCAACGTAACAGAAAAGGCGGCAATATTTTTTTAATTGCTAGTAATGATAATTTCTGATATAATATAGCCACATGAAGTTCAGAAAAACCTTATTTTGGGACGTCAATCCAGAAAATATAGATGCCAGAAAAAACGCTCAATATATCATTGAGCGGGTTTTGGATTTCGGCAATGATGAGGAAGTAAGATGGCTTTATCATTTTTATGATAAATCATTGCTAAAAAATGTTGTGATTAAGTCTCGTTCGTTGATGCCGGAAACTAAAAATCTATGGACACTTCTTCTAGAAGCAAAATAGATTCTAATTTGGGCATTCTACCTCCGGAAACAGTAAAGGCGTTTATTTTTTTATCTAAAGAAGAGTGGCTTAATGAATCGGGCTGGTATCTTGCTGGAGGAACTGCCTTGGCTTTGCAAACCGGGCATCGTAAGTCTATTGACTTGGATTTTTTCACTACGGAAAAAAATGTTGATAGTTCAGAATTGCTTGCTAATTTTTCGGGAAATATCAAATGGAAGACTACCCTGAATAGAAAAAACACTATTTACGGGGAATTGTTCAAGGCGAAGGTAAGTTTTATCGCCTATCCGTTTTTTATCCCGAAACAGAATTTTATTAAACACGGGTCAATTAAAATTCTTCATCCTCTTGATATTGCCGTAATGAAAATTATTGCTATTTCCCAACGCGGGCGGAAGAGAGATTTTTTTGACCTCTATTGGTGCGCGAAGAATATAGAACCGTTGGGAAGTCTAATTAAAAGGTTAAAAATACAATATCCATCAGTTGCTCACGACTATCACCATATTTTAAAAAGTCTTGTTTATTTCAATGACGCCGAGAGCGATCCATCTCCAGAAATTTCTTTCAAGGCTAGATGGGGAGATGTTAAGGATTACTTTAAAAGAGAGGCTATAAGTCTTACTAGTAAGATGATAATAAAGGTTTGACAAGGAAAAAGGCGGGTGTAGAATAGAGGCAATGAGAAACGAGATCCCGAAGCAAAAAGCTAAGGGATTTTTTACTCCTCATTTGTTCTTTCACTGCGTTCTTTAACAAGAGGGGGATTATATGAAAATCTCTGTGGGTGTTCCAGAAATTATTAGGCATTACCCATTTCTTAGGAATCATGTCGCCGATTTTACCGCGGAAAGAGGGGTTAGCCACCCTATTTTACCCGACGATGAAGCTGGAAGACCGGAGTGTTTTACTGAACCGTTCCCGGAGAGCCTTTTCTCATCAAGAATCAGGGCAACTAGGGGGAGGCTGTATGTTGTCCAATACCAAGAGCCGGATGGACAATTTATAGTTACCGTCCTGCCGCAGGAGGTTCCTTTTCAGATGAAAAAATTCCCCGGCATGACCCACCTAGTCCATAAGTATCGGGATGATGATGACGAATTGGTCATCAAAATAATTGGACTAGGTATAGGAGAGGGAGAACAGACTCCTCCTGCTATAGATTCTGTGCCGGCGTAACATAAAGGGCAATCCGAAAACGGATTGCCCTCGTCTTTTTTACTATGTAAAAAACTACCCCTGACCGGATGAGACCGATCAGGGGTTTAATTGAGGCTGAAGAAAGAGAAAAACATCTTCCTTAATTTTCTTGGAATCCTTGTCCACCAAACCTCCTTCCGTGAAGCCGAAGAATTGTCCTGCATCAAAATTTCAACGGTTTCCGTATCTACCCTCTCGAGTAATTCGCGGATCTGTCTCCTGGCTTGCATCCTTTCCTGCCTCCCCCTTTCCCAATCATCAAGCACCTCCCTCTCTTCCAGAACTAGTTCTTTCTGTTTCAAAACTCTCATTCTTCGTTTCGCTAGTTTTAGCATATTACGGTCAGAGTGCCGACGGTATTTTTTGGGATACATATCCTCCTCCCTTGAAAGAGTTAATCTGGAAGTCACTATATCTCTGGGAGAGATATTTGTCAAACAGACGCTTCGGGCATATAATAATAGCAATGAACAATGGAGCAAGTGCGGCATACAAATATGATGAGGCGATTCGCCTCCTTAAGTCATTGGAGGAGGAGCAAGACGAGGCAATCTCCAAATTTATAAAGGAGCTTGAGCAGAAGAAAATTAATGAAATAAGGGCAAGGCTGAACTTGTCGCGAGGATAAAGTTATGCCTGACGAGAAAGGTATTACTCGCCTCGAGGACGAATCAAAAAGGATAATAGAGAGGGGAAACAAAAGACTTGAGTCCGCTCTCTCTTCCCTAGAGGCGAGCGGAGACGACATCGCGAAGGGCAGGGAGGCACTCGCGCCCATCCAATCTGGAATTATGGCAGTGGTAAATAAAGCGAGGGAGACGGAGTCACCGGTTATCTTAGAAGCAAAAGAGTTTTTGTCTTCTGAAAACAGTCCGGAGAAGTTTGACCAAAATTACTCGCCAGCCCAGAAGCTCTACCTCTTTATCGCGGATAGGCATTTCCCAACTAATAGAGATTTGCGCGAAGCGATATTAAGGCAAGACGTGCAAGCGGTAAACAGCAACCCGGAATTTTTGGAGAGGAAAAAAGAATTTCAAGAAGCGATAGCGTCCATAAAACAATAGGATGCAGAACGAAATTATTATTAAGGGCGCGAGGGAACATAACCTCAAGAATATCAGCCTGCGTCTGCCGCGAGATAAAATCATCGTTTTTACCGGGCTCTCCGGTTCGGGGAAGTCCAGTTTAGCTTTTGACACCATCTTCGCCGAGGGGCAGAGGAGATATATTGAATCCCTCTCCGCTTACGCCCGCCAATTTTTAGGAAAGTTGGACAAACCGGACGTGGACGAAATAGAGGGGCTCTCTCCGGCGATCTCTATTGACCAAAAGAGCCATTCCTCAAATCCTCGCTCAACGGTGGCGACGGTGACTGAAATTTATGATTACCTCCGGGTGCTCTTCGCCCGGCTCGGCGTGCCCCATTGCCCCTTGTGCGGACACAAAATTGAGAAACTTACGAGCGAGGAAATCGTTGACGCGGTGACAAAAATAGTGAGGGCAAAGCGCGGAGCGATGGAATTCCGCGTTTTGGCGCCGGCAGTGATCGGGAGAAAGGGGGAGTATTACCAGATGCTTTATGATTTCTTAAACGCGGGATTCAGCGAGGTGAGGATTGACGGCAAATTTCGTTCCCTGCGCTCTAGGATCATACTTAGCCGTTACAAACGGCACACTATTGAACTAGTGGTTGATAAAATTCCCGCCGAGATGGACTTGCGAGTGAAAGAAAATCGCTTGCGTCTTTCAGAAGCGGTGGAGTCCGCGCTTAAATACGGCAATGACGTGGTGACCCTTGTCATTGACGGCGAGGGCGCTCGTTCCTTGTCGGCGAAATTTACCTGTCCGAATGACGGGTTCTCGTTTCCTGAAATTGAACCGAGACTTTTTTCGTTTAACAGTCCTTATGGAGCGTGCGAGACATGCCACGGTTTGGGTACGGAAAATGTCTGGTCCGAAAAATTATGTGAAGTCTGCCTCGGCAGACGACTAAAGCCAGAAGCTTTGAGCGTCCTTATCGCGGGGAAGAATATATCTGGAGTGGCGGAGCACTCTATAGCCGAAGCCCAGGAATTTTTCAGCAAGCTTGAAGTTTCCACAGACAACAAATTCAAGGAAGTTTCCGAAGTTCCTCTTAGGGAAATTAAAAATCGCTTGAAGTTTATGGCCGACGTGGGACTTGAATATCTTACTTTGGGGAGAAAGTCGGGCTCGCTCTCTGGTGGAGAGTCCCAAAGAATAAGGCTTGCCTCACAAATCGGCTCTCGCCTTGTGGGGACTCTCTATATTTTAGACGAGCCAACGATAGGTCTCCACCAACGGGATAATGAAAAATTGATTAAAACCCTGCATGACCTCCGCGACTTGGGGAACACCATCATTATAGTAGAGCACGATGAAGAAACGATAAGAGCGTCGGATTATCTCGTGGACATCGGCCCGGGGGCGGGGGTTCACGGCGGACACATTGTGACTATGGGAGAGATACCTGAAATTTTGAAGCACGGCTCAAAAATTAAAGGCTCTAAAGAATCTCTCACCCTTAGATTTTTACGGGGGGAAGAAAAAATTAAAATCCCCGCTTCAAGAAGAAAAGTTAAAACTCCCGGAGATTTTTTGAGCGTTAAAGGAGCCACTCATAATAATCTTAAAAACATTTCCGTTGACATTCCTTTGCGGAAGTTCACAGCGGTAACCGGGGTTTCGGGTTCGGGGAAAAGTACCCTAATCTACGACGTGCTTTATAAAACTTTGGCGAATAGGTTCAATGTCGCCGACTATAAAGTCGGCGCGCATAAATCAATCACTGGGCTGGAGTACATAAACCGCGTCATTAACATTGACCAGTCTCCGATTGGCCGTACTCCCCGCTCCAACCCCGCGACCTATGTGGGGGCGTGGGGATTTATCCGCGACCTTTTTACCGCCACTCCAGACGCCCGGATGCGTGGGTATAAGCCCGGGCGTTTCAGCTTCAATGTGCCCGGCGGGAGATGCGAAAATTGCGAAGGGCACGGTATGGTTGCGATTGAAATGCATTTTTTGCCCACGGTTTATGTTGTCTGCGATGTCTGCAAAGGGAGGCGCTTTGACCGAGAAACTCTGGAGGTGGAATATAAGGGTAAAAATATTTACGAGTGCCTGAAAATGACGATTGAGGAAGCGGCGAATTTTTTTGAAGATATTCCGTGGCTTCATGACCGCTTGAAGATTTTAAACGAAGTTGGCCTCGGATATTTGGAACTGGGCCAATCAGCCACGACTCTCTCGGGAGGAGAAGCGCAAAGGGTCAAACTCTCCGCGGAACTGGGGAAGCGTGACACGATGCGCACTCTTTATTTGCTGGACGAACCTACGACCGGATTGCACTTCGCGGACGTGAGCCAGCTTTTAGGAGTTCTTGAGAGACTCGTCGGCCGGGGAAATACTGTGGTCGTCATTGAACACAACCTAGATGTCATCAAAACCGCGGATTGGGTAATTGACCTCGGGCCGGAAGGCGGGGATAAAGGAGGGCATGTTGTCGCTGTCGGCACGCCTGAAGCAATAGCCCAATCAAAACATTCTCTCACCGGCAAGTATCTTAAAAAAGTTCTTAATAAGTAATTTTAAACCTCCCCGAACTCTCAAATTTGACAATTTAGGGCAGAGTGGTATTCTTAAAAGCAGAACTTTACACCCCCTTGCCTTTACATATTTTACTCCCACCCCTAATCCCCCGGAGGCTAAGATGTCTTCTCTAAACAACTACCCTATCGCGACCAACTGCTTTCTCTGCCTTTCTATTCTTGTTCTAGGCTTAGATTTTTTTTACGGGAAATCGGGCGTAACGGCCCTTGTGTTCATGTTATGCTTAGGCTTTTTACTGCGCAATATCCGTAGCAATCCGTAGGAATGAAAGTAGGTCTTGAAACTCCCACGTGTGACTCGTGTCCGTCTGCGCGGGAGATTTCTTTTTTGTATTATAATCAGGACACACTTTCGAAGCGTTATATTGCCTGATGTCAATCTTCCCTAAAGAAGTAAAAATCAGAGGTAGAAAAATTCCTGATACTCCGGGAGTTTACTTGATGTACGGCAAAAATAAGAATTTATTGTATGTTGGGAAGGCCGGCAATTTGAGAAGGAGAGTGGAGAGTTATTTCTCTCGCGTACAGAACTATAGAATCCAGAAACTGTTAAGCCTAATATCAAAAATTGATTACAGAAGAACCGAAACCACCATTGAGGCTTTGATACTTGAAGCGGGGCTGATTAAAAAACTTGAGCCTCCATTCAATGTGCGTGAGAAGGACGACAAGACTTTTTTGTATGTACACATAACAAAGGATAAATTTCCGCGAATATTGCTTGTGCGGGGGAAAGAGAGAGAAACTTCTCCAGAGGACACATATTTCGGGCCCTTTACCTCGCCTTCCAGCCTCCGCGAGGCCTTGCGTATAATCCGCAGAATTTTCCCCTATAATACCCATGCCGAAAATGAGATAGGCAGGGGCAAGTCCTGCTTTGATTATCAAATAGGGCTTTGCCCGGGCACGTGTGTTGGCGTAATAACGCGGAAAGATTATTTAAAAAACGTAAAGAATATTAAACTATTTTTTAAGGGGAAGAAGAAAAAAATACTGCGGAACCTAGAGGGCGAGATGAAAATATTGAGCAAAAGTCTCCAGTTTGAAAAAGCGCAAGCATTGAAAAATCAAATTTTTTCCCTGAAGCATATTAATGATATCGCCCTGATTAAAGAACGCGAGGAGACAGGGGAGCGTGACGTTGGCGAACTCGAAGAAAAAAGCCGAGGACGAGTAGAAGGATACGATATCTCAAGCATTTCCGGCACCTCCGCCGTCGGGGCGATGGTTGTTTTTGAAGACGGAGAGCCAAAGAGGAAGGATTACCGAAAGTTTAGGATAAAAACTATAGAAGGCCCAAATGATGTCGGGATGCTGAAGGAGATTTTAAGAAGAAGATTGAACCATGCCGAGTGGCCTCTGCCAACTTGCTTTTTAATTGACGGGGGGAA
>DATDZM010000062.1:0-2560 GCA_036516815.1 Minisyncoccota bacterium
TTTTTCTCCATGTTTCAGGCGAGAGGCCGGTAGCTACGGCAAAGATACGAAAGGCATCTATCGTCTCCATGAATTTTTTAAAATTGAGCAAGTTGTTCTCATTAAAGCCGACCACCAAGAGTCCGTGAAGTGGCACGAGGAGCTTACCCAAAACGCTAGGGAGATTTTACAAGAGTTGAAAATTCCATATAGGGTTGTCATCAATTGCGGGGGAGACTTGGGCTTAGGGCAGGTTAAAAAATATGACATAGAAGCTTGGATCCCGTCGGAAGCGAGATATCGCGAAAGCCACTCGTCTTCATATTTCCACGACTTCCAAACGAGGAGGCTTGACATTAGGTATCGCGACAGCGATGGGAAAATTCGTTTCGCCCATTCCTTGAATAATACCGCCATCGCGACCCCGAGGATATTAATCTCAATTTTTGAAAACTATCAGCAAGCGGACGGCACTATCCGAATCCCGGAAGTTCTCCAGAAATACGTAGGGAAAGATTTGATAAGGTAGTCCATGCAAAGAAAATCTGAAATCCTCTCTTCCTCAAGGCGTTTAAAGCGAAGGAGGAGGGTGGTTAAAGTGGCAATCTACTCGGTTACCACCCTCGCCCTTCTTTTAGGGTTCGTTTTTCTTTTCCGTATCCAATTATTGCGCGTCAGTAAAGTGGCAGTAAATGGAAACACCTTTCTGAAAAGTGAAGATTTGGCGGCGGTGGTCTTGTCGCGAATGTCCGGGAGCCGTTTTCTCCTATTCCCGGGGAATAGTATTTTTTTCTACGATGGAGACGAGGTAGAGAAAAAGTTGCTGAAAAACTTTCCTCAGATTGACGAAGTCTCCCTCACGACTGATTTTCCCAAATCCCTCGCTCTTACCGTCAAAGAGCACTCTACTTATGGTCTTTTTTGCGAGAGAGACGTGTGCGCCTTTGTAGATACGAGCGGGGAAGTATTCCAAAGGGCGCCAACTTATTCCGAAGGAGTGTTTCCCACTTTTACCTTATCCGGCTCTTCAACGGCAAAAAAAATAGGAACAGGAAATGATTTTGAAAAGTTCAGGCTCCTTCCGGAGGAAGAATTTTCAAGCCTTAAGAAGTTCACGGACCAGCTTGTGAAAATAAACGCGCGTGTTGATAAGATAGTCATTGACAGCGATAGGGATTATAAGCTTTATACAGAAGATGGCTGGCATATTATTTTGGGGAAGGGTACAGACATTAACGCGGCAGTCAGCAATCTAGATATATTGCTTAGGGAGAAGGTTAGGGGGAATAGAAATCTCTTAGATTACGTAGACCTCCGCTTCGGCAACAAAATTTTCTACAAATTCAAGGAATAAAGTTGCTTCTATGCTAGAATAGTTTTGTCATGTCTTACCTCGCGCTTTACAGGAAGTATCGCCCCCAAACTTTGAGTAAAGTCTTGGGCCAGCCGCACATTGTGACTATCTTAAAAAATGCGATTAAGATGGGACGAATTTCCCACGCTTATTTATTTAGCGGGCCCAAGGGGACGGGGAAGACGAGTGTGGCCCGCATTCTGGCGAAGGAGGCGGGGTGTAGTGAGATAGATCTCATGGAAATTGATGCCGCCTCCTCACGGGGAATAGATGAAATACGCACCCTCCGCGAGGGAGTTCGTTCGTACCCCCTCCAAGGCAAAGTAAAAGTATATATCATAGACGAGGTGCATATGTTGACTAAGGATGCTTTTAACGCATTGCTTAAGACTCTTGAAGAACCTCCCACTCACGTCATCTTTATCCTCGCGACAACAGACAGGGAAAAAGTTCCTGAAACAATAATCTCCCGCTGTCAGGACTTCTCCTTCCGCAAGATTCCGGATGACGTTCTTCGGGCGTCAATCATTTCTCTCGCCAAAAATGAGGGTTTCGTTTTTGACGAAGAATCAGCGAGCCTTATTACCATGCTCTCTGATGGGTCTTTTAGAGACGCCTTAGGCGCCCTAGACCAAGCTTTAACTTTCTCTGACGAGAATAAAGATAAAAAGGTTACAGGCCGCGAGTTGCGAGCGTTTTTATCAATACCGGGGAGGGAACTAGTAGAGGAATTTTTGAAAGCAATTTTTATAAAAAAAAGAGAAGAGGGCCTCCTTATTATAGAGAAAATAAGGGATGGGAGAGAAGATATAAATATATTTTTAAAACTGGTGTTGCGTTCACTGCGAGGGATGCTTCTTTTAGCTCTTGCTCCCCGAATGGCAAGCGACATAAAGAAGATGCTGGGGGGAGAGGAATTCAAGTTTGTGGAAGAACATAAAAATACATTAAAACCAAACGAGCTTGAAGCCACTCTCCTTGCCTTCCTCAACACCTATGAAGAAAGAGAGCGTTCATACATGCCGCATCTCCCCCTTGAACTGGCATTTCTTAAAATAGTTTCTCCGGAGGATAGATAGAGGCTAAGCTTATTCGCACTTTTTAAGACCCATGTTTTCTAAATTGTTTGAACAAGTCAAAAACCATAGACTCTCGGCTGGAGCGATTTTTCTTGTTGTCGCGGGCATGGGATACTGGGGATACGGAAAAATTTTTAGTGAAAACAAC
>DATDZM010000063.1:0-7483 GCA_036516815.1 Minisyncoccota bacterium
ATGAGTGGTAATTGAATTATCTAGATTCTGATATACACTAAAGAATAGAGATTTGCGAGAGGGAGAAAGGAGGTAAATTATGTGCGGTATGTTGAGCCTAGAGACTTTGGAGAGCTATCTGGACGGTGACCTTGACCCCCAATTTGGGACAGAGATTCAAGCTCACATAACAGACTGCGAAAGATGTCAGGAAACGCTTAATTTACTCGCAAGAACAAAAGTATCAATGGAAAGTGACGAAAATCTATAAAACAGAGAGACCCTCTCGCGGAAGGCAGTTATGAAAAAACGTAACTGCCTTTTATTCTCTTTCGCCAAATATTTCGCCTTAACTCCTGATATGTATGTCTGGAATTGACTCCATATTCACTTATACCAAATCCCAACGATCGCACCTAGATGGTATATCTGTTTTCACAAAAAATTTTAAGGAAGAAAAAAGCCAGTCTACCGAGGGTATACTGGCTGTGAAGAAAATCAGATATACTCCTTTTTACGTCACCGGTTTGCATATCCAAGCTTCGTGGCATTTTCGATAAAAATCCGGATACCTTCGATCCCCTCAAATTTACCGGAAAGACCAAAGAGTACAGGAAGGCCACACCATATCGCCACCTCATGATACCGCGGTACGATTTTTACTTCGACATTGAATCCTGCTTCCTTAAGTAAAAGTACAGCCTCTTGACCCTTAACTCCTTGCCCGATATAAAGAAGCGGACAGCCCATAGATGATCGCCTCCTATCTTATCACGTAGATGTCGACTGGCTCCCCTAATGTTCAATTCATCTAACAACCCGCCCTAGTTGCCTGCCATCCATAAAATATCCACACACTTACAACTGTACCTACCGCTAAAACACAGAATAGGATCGTTCTTTAATCTCATCTAATCGTTGAAGTGCGGTAGGTGAGAAATCAAACTGAAGTCGCGTCTTTTCAGTTTCTTCAGCATTCATCGGCTAACCCCTTTCGTCTACGGATCAATCCTCTAACAAAAACATACTAGAGAAACATCTAACCCGGGCGGTAATTTGCCCGCCAATCGTCTCTTGATCTCAGGCCACTCGGTCCCAACATTCCCGCTAGGATAAAAGCGACACCGAAAATACAGAAAGGAATGGGAAGCGTTAGAAATATTCCTCCAAGAAGTACACACGTCGCCCTTTGCATAATTTTAACTCCTTTTTTAAAGTAATTTTCGTTTTTTACAAGGAATGTTAATCTAGAGTGAGTCTAGCACAAAAAAACTAGCCAGTCCAGCACCGCTTGGCGGACTGGCTGGCCGTGAACTCGAATGGTTAATTTGGGATACCAGTATTCAGTTTAGTATACTCTCCATTGATAAAAGCCAGGCCTTGGGTCAGGTCCGCAATGCTGGTTTTTAGTTCTACGAGAATATCCAGGTTTTCTCGTGTTTCAGGCATCAGCCCTTCATCGCGCCGTCGGGTGTAATATTCGTATGTGCCCTGGAGATTTTTGAGCTCTTGTTCTATTCTCTGTCGCTGTAGCTCCAGCAGTTCCATCCGCTCCGATACATTCCATATCCCTATCCCACTCTCTTTCCCTATTTGAGTTTCTGGCTCTTGTTCTCTCATATGTTAGATTATAAAACTAGTGAGCAATAAACTCAAGCGGGATATCCACAGATTTATCTTTTAGCAATAATGCTTTTTTTATAGACCTCAAGATGGTCAAGGGCGATGCCCGTGCCTTTGGCGACGCAAAGGAGAGGGTCGTCCGCCACGCGGGCTTTGACCCCAGTCTGACGGAAAACAAGCTCGTCAATGTTTCTAAGGAGCGACGACCCTCCGGTCATGATGATGCCGTTGTCTATAATGTCTGAAGCTAGCTCCGGCGGAGTTTCCTGAAGCACGGATTTTATCGCCTGAAGCATTTCTTTGAGCTCGCCGTCAATCGCTTTCACAATTTCGTTTGTCGTCACTTCCGCTCCGCGAGGGAGCCCGGTCAGGAAATCGCGCCCCTTGATTTTAAATGCCAGCTCTTCTTCGATGGGCACCGCCGAGCCTATTTCAATTTTAATATCTTCGGCGGTTCTATCTCCAATGGCAAGGTTAAAATTCTTTTTTATATAATCGGCGATAGCGGCATCCAGCTTATTTCCGGCAACTTTAACCGAGGCGGCCGAAACTATCCCCCCTAAAGAAATAACCGCTATATCAGTCGTGCCTCCTCCGATATCAACAATCATGTGCCCTCGCGGCTCATGAATCGGGATGCCCGCCCCGATGGCGGCCAAAATCGGCTCTTTAACCACATAGGCGGATTTTGCCCCCGCTTTTATGGCGGCTTCAACTACTGACCTGCGTTCCGTTGAAGTCACTCCGGCCGGGACTGAAACCATTACCTCTGGTTTAAAGATATTCCATTTGCCTAGCGCCTTTGTAATAAAATACCGGAGCATTGCCTCTGTCACCCGATAATCGGCAATAACTCCGTCCTTCATCGGGCGATAGGCAACGATGGCATCAGGCGTTTTTCCCACCATATCTCTCGCTCCATTTCCGACAGCGAGAACTTTATTTTCCGGCTGGGAAATCGCGACAACTGAAGGCTCATTCAGGACAACTCCCCTTCCGGGGAGGTAGACAAGAGTGTTCGCGGTGCCGAGGTCTATACCTAACTTTTTATTGAAAAATGACATGATTTTGGCAAGACTTAAGTACCACTCTAGACTTTTGGGCTTATTTTTGCAAATATTATTAATAACTATGATCCCTCTTAGCCTAAAAAAGAGAAGAATCGCCCTCGCCGTCTGCGCCCTTCTTTTTATCACCATTATGCCTATTCTTATACTCTATACCTTGGGGTATCGACTTGGGCCGGGCTTCCACCTAGTTGAAACAGGGGGGTTATACATATCCGCGCCTTTTAGCGGGGCGGAAATTTATATTAACGAGCGGAATATGAAGCACACGAACATTCTGCAATACGGATTCCTTTTTCAAAACTTGAAACCCGGCGTTTATAATATCCTTGTAAATAAGGAGGGTTACTGGCCGTGGTCAAAAATATTAAAAGTGGAAGAAAATCTGGTGACAGAAGGGACGGCGTTTTTAATCCCCCAAAACCCAACCATCAAAATCATTCCGAAAGATGACGAGGGTTATAATAAAATTATTGATTCTTTTTTCAACGTCTTGCGGCCCGGGACTACCACGATTGAACGCTTCGCCTACCGCGGGCGAGAGCGGCTTAGCCTAAACTTTAAGGAAAATAAGGTCCGTGTTGAATGGCTCGGCGATACTCAAGACCTGCCTTATTATTTTTGCGGGGACAAAGACTGCGACGAGGAGAGAATAATAATAGAATCCCCTTATTCCATCAGGACTATGGATTTTTTCCCCGGGCGGAAAGACGTTATCATCGTCGCCCTTCAAAACGCGATTTACGCGGTTGAAATTGATAAAAGAGGAGGGCAGATGTTACAGCCGATATACAAGGGGAAAAAGCCCGTTTTTATAGTTCGCGGGAACGACCCGAACATTTATATCCTTGATGACAAGAATCTTATCCAAATGAATGTTCTAAAGTGATGAAAATAGCTCATGTTATTCCAATCACTAAAGGCGTTATAGAAGACGACCTCTCCTACTTTACCAATAAAGAAATGCGGGAGGGGTCATTAGTCACAATCCCGGCAAGGAAGAAATTCTTGCCGGCAATTGTATCTTCGGTTCAAGACATCGCCGAGGAAAAGCTTGCCTTGAAAAACGCCGAGTTCAGACTGAAGCCGATAAAGTCAGTAGTCGCCGAGTCATTCCTCCCCGAACCTTTCGTTGAGGCAATAAAAGAAATCAGTAAATTTTTTATATCTCCGCTCGGAGTAGTGGTGAAAGATTTTATTCCTCAATCAATTCTCTCTCTAAAATACGTTGAGAATGTAGGAGTAGAGACGAGAGAAGACCCGTCGCGAAGGCATGAGGTATCTGTCATGCAAGCGCCGACAACAGAGCGGATGCAATATTACAAAAGCATTGTCCGCGAGGAATTCGCCAAAAATCACTCTGTTTTCATTCTTTTTCCACTCGTCGCCAAGATCCATGAGTTTGGCCCGATGCTCGGAAAGGGCATCGAGAATTACACCTTTACTTTCCACAGTAAGCTAAGCGAAAAAAAGATAAAAGACCTTTGGCAGAAAGCTTTGAGGGAAGTTCACCCCATTCTCGTAATAGCCACGAGATCTTTTCTCTCTTTACCGAGGAACGATATCCGCACGCTCATTATGGATTCTGAAAGCTCCCCGGCTTATAAGGGCCTCGTTCGCCCCTATATTGATTATAGAACCGCCGTGGAGATAATAAGCAGGAAGTTGAAACTAAAGTTGATTTTTGGAGACACGGTTTTAAGGACAGAGAGTTATTACCGCGAACGCTCGGGAGAGATACCTTCAGCGGTCCTCTCCCCGGCCCGCATTACTTCGGGGGCCATTCAGGACATCGTAGAGATGAATAGAGCCGGGGGCGAAGACTCTCGAGAGCCAAAAAAATTTCGTGTCATAAGCGAAGAACTTATAAAAATAATCGCTGACGCCCACATCCGGAGTGAAAAAATTATTCTCTTTGTCAATCGCAGGGGGTACAGCACTTCCATCGCTTGCCACGATTGCTATCGGAATGTTTTATGCGGGTCATGTTCTACTCCGTTTGTCATTCATAAGGGGCGAGGGGGGGGTGATGTGCTCATTTGCCACAAGTGCGCGAAAGAAAGGCCCATCCCGGAGTCGTGTCCCTACTGCGGCAGCTGGAACATGCAATCTTTCGGCATAGGCATACAGAAGGTGGAAGAAGAGGTCAAGTCTTTTTTCCCCAAAGCGAACATCCTTAGGCTGGATGGAGATATGATAAAAACACAGAGGGATGGAGAGGATACAGTTCTCAAATTTCTTGCCGCGCCGGGAGGAATCCTCCTCACGACAGAAATACTGCTTTCTTTTCTTTTCGCTCCGGTTGAATGCATTGCGGTAGTCTCCATTGACGCGATGTTCGCCTTCCCCGATTTCAACATGAACGAGAGAATATTCCGCCTGCTTCTGGAATTGCGTCTTCTCTCCCGAAAAAGCTTTCTCATTCAAACGAGGCTCGGGGAGAACAAGGTTTTTGACTATGTTCTCAAGGGAAATATTTCCGGATTTTATAGAGAGGAAATAGAAGACCGCAAATCTTTGGGATACCCCCCTTTTAAGGTCCTCGTAAAAGCGACGTATTCTGACGCGGACAAGGCAAGAACTAAGGAAGAATCAAAAAAATTGCAAGACAGGCTCTCCAAATGGGATGTTCTCACTTACCCCGCTTTTATTTCAAAAATTAAGGGGATGTGGAGCACTCATCTTCTTCTAAAAATAGACCGTGAAAGTTGGCCTCATAAGGAGAATGAACTTTACGGGATCCTGAAGAGTCTCGAGCCGAGCTGGAGGATTGACGTAAATCCAGATTCTCTTCTTTAGCCAAAACTTATATTATGAAGCGCCAAATTCTGCAGGCCCCAAATAAAATACTGCGAAAAATATCAGCTGAAGTCCCGCTTCAGATGATACCCGAGGAGAAGATAAAAAAAATTATCTTTAATATGTCTTCGGCTCTTTTAGCGACAACTCACGGGGTGGCTTTGGCGGCGCCCCAAATCGGCGAGTCGGTACGCATTTTCATAGTGGACTTGAATGAACGAACAGGGGAAAAGAACTCTCCGAAGAAGCCTTTTCTTGTTTTCATTAACCCAGAAATATTGCGCCTGTCAAAGAAAAAAAGTTCGTTAAGCGAAGGATGTCTTAGTGTGGAGGATAGATACGGCATGGTGAAGAGAAGCGACAAGATTGTGGTTGAGGCTTACGATGCAGACGGTAAAAAGTTCAAGCGCGGCGCTTCCGGCCTCTTGTCGCAAATCATCCAGCATGAAGTTGACCACCTAAACGGCATTCTTTTCACGGACAAAGCGAGGAACTTAGTCTATATCCCTCCGGAGGAAAATAAAGATGAATAATTTATTTTTTGGCTCCAGTAAATTTTCTGTAATTGTCTTTGAGGCCCTATATTCCAGAGGCTTCCCGCCAAAAGCCGTCATAACTTCAAAAGAGAAGCCGAGAGGTAGGGGCATGCGCCTTACCCCGACTCCTGTCATGGCCTGGGCCCTGGAGAAAAAAATACCCGTAATAACGAATTTAGATGAATTGAGGGGAATAAGCTTTACTCCGGATGTCTCAATTATAGCTTCCTACAGAGAGATCCTCCCCAAAGAAATAATCTCCCTGCCTAAATACGGGACGTTAAATGTTCACCCCTCTTTACTCCCGAAGTTCAGGGGGCCGTCCCCTATTCAGTCTATAATTTTAAGCGGAGAGAAAGAGACCGGGGTTACAATAATACTGACCGAAAGAAAAGTGGACCACGGCCCGATAATTGCGAGCCGAAAATTAGAGATTGCGGGCCTAAAGCCGACATACAAAGAGCTGGAGAGGAAACTGGCTGAATTGGGCGGGGAGCTGATTTCAGAAATATTGCCGGAATGGATAGAAGGAAAGGTTAAACATGTAGAGCAAAATCACAAGGAGGCAACATACACAAGGATGATTAAAAAAGAAGACGGGCTTATAACGTGGAGAGAGTCCCCCGAAGAAATTGACCGGAAGGTGCGAGCTTATACCCCTTGGCCTAGCGCTTATTTTTTCATCTCAAGGAAGGATAACCTATTTCCCGATTTTCGTGTCATAATCACGAAAACCAAAATAGATAATAATAAACTAATACTGGATACGGTTAAGCCGGAGGGAGAGAGTGAAATGACTTTTGACCGTTTCCTCAAAAAATATCCGGGAGCGATGAGGCAGATTGTCCCATAATCACTTCTCCCCTTCCAAGCGAGTGAGGATTTTAATGATGAGATTATTTTGTTCCCCGAGTTTTTTCAAGATTTCTTCAACATTTTGTTCAGATTTTTTGTTTATCTCAAACTCCATTTCCGCCTTCATTGCCGCGTGCCGCCCGGAAAGATTCTGCCCCACCAAGATAAGCGGCATAAGCATAATCTGAATCATGTTTGAGATGAAGAGCCATAGAACAAAAGCCGGAAATGGGTCAAAGCGCAAATAAGCAGGGGAGAGCGTATTCCATAAAAGCCAGCCTACTGTCCAGGCGACAATAATTATAAAGAATCCCATTGAGCCGACGTTCCTTGTGATAAACAAAGCAAGCTTCTCTAACTTAGTAAGTTGTTCTCTATGTTCAACATTTACATTACGCATACTTTGATGGTCTAGGGCTACTGAATTATTTTAGCATACTTGGTAGCCTAGAGCTACTATTTTTAAGCGTGGCGAGACATCCGTGGAGACCGCCGAAATCTCCCAGCTCGGCGCGCTTTATGGGAGGAACTTCAGGGAAGATTTTCATAACTTTCTTTAAGTATGCCTCAACTTTTTGGACAGATATGCCAACTTCTTTTACCACCATAGAGCCGCCGATAACA
>DATDZM010000064.1:0-2423 GCA_036516815.1 Minisyncoccota bacterium
TGAAAGGGCAGAGACGATGAAGCGTGAAGCGGGTCTCTCTAAAGATTCAAGCCAGCGCGAGGTTACATCCGTGATGGAGCCTATCCTAGAGTATATTTTTTATGAAGCGGGGAATGTCATCAGAGAATACCAAAGGAAAGATAAGCATACAATCGGGAGGATGATTATCCTGGGGGGAGGCTCGCTTCTTATCGGCCTTGCCGATTTCGCCGTTAAAAGATTGAGTATAGAAGTGAATCTCTCCGACCCCTTCTCCAAAGTTGAATATCCGGCGGTTTTTGAAAACGTGTTAAAGAAGGTGGGGCCGAGCTTTGCCGTAGCCGTCGGTCTCGCCCTTCGCGATTTATAGTGTTTTTTTAGCCAGATGCCAGAGGAAAAAATATCATTTATACCAAAAAAGACGTTTGAAGCTCCAGAGGCCGTATCAGCCGGGCCCGGCTTCCTTGTCTCTTTTGGGGCGGTTATTCTCGTCCTTTCCGGTCTCGCCTTTGGCGCCACCTATTTTTATAGAAGCGCGCTCGTCAAAAACAGGAATGGGCTCGCCGAATCTCTAAAACGCGCCCGGGACGCTTTTGACCCAGCTCTCATAAATCAATTTATAAGCACTTCCAGTAAAATTAAAGAAGCCAAGCTCGTGATGGAGAATCACCAAGACTTGCTCCCGCTTTTTGACCTTATAAACAACTCAACTTTAAAGAATGTCCGTTTTACGAATTTTGATTATTCTATCACTAAGAATGACGGCCCCTTTCTTACAATGAAGGGCGAGGCTCCAAGTTACGCCGACCTTGCCATTCAAGCGGATCAATTTGAAAAAAATGAGAATATTAAAAGCGTGCTTTTTTCCGGGCTAAGCTTGGGGGACAAAGGCCAAGTTTTGTTTACCGTGAAGATGATGATAGGCCAGCCTTTTATTATCTATAAGGCCGAAAGACAATGAAAATCATTACTTCTGTCATTCTCATCATCGCGGGCGGCCTTCTCTTCTACTCCCTTACCGTCCCTGCCTTAAATGAAGTGAAGGCGGTGAAAGTAGAAATAGCGGATTACAACGAAGCTCTTCAAGATTCCAAAAGCATTCAAGCGAAGAGGGATGAACTGCTTACCTCTTATAACTCCATCTCGCCCGCGGACCGTGAAAAATTGGATAAGTTTCTTCCTTCAAGCGTGAGCTCAATCAAATTCATCGTAGAAGTTGAGGATATCGTTCGCCGCAGGGGCCTTCTTCTCAAAAGTATTGACATAGTTGAACCCAAAAGGAGCGTGGAAACGAATGCCCCCGCTGCGAGCGAGTCGCAAGAAGAAAACTTTTTTCCTTATGGCTCAATACCCGTTTCCATAACCTTGTCCGGTTCTTACAGCTCATTCCTTTCCTTCCTCGGAGATATTTCAAAGGATTTAAGGCTGGTTGATATTAATAACCTAGTTTTTACCTCCGGGGAAAAGGATTCGTACGAGTTTAACTTAAAAGCAACGACATATTATCAAAAATGACGACTAGCATTAAAATAGTTATAGGGGTACTCGTGGTCGCGGTCTTGGGCTTTCTCTACATTACTTACTTTTCCGCTCCACCGAGCCCCTCGCCGGATGTTCTCGCGGAGGAGGTCCCTAACGGAGAAGGAGCGGCAGGCAGGGAAGTGCTGGATTTACTGAATTCATTAAACACGGTTTCTTTTGAGACTGATTTCTTTACGAAGAAGGAATTCTTGAGCCTGCAGGATTTCTCCGTATCGCTTAGTCCCCGAGACGTTGGACGCCCAAACCCATTCGCCCCGGCGCCTTAACCTGCCCCAGGCAATATTTATGCTATTTACCGACGTTCTCGTAAAAAACGGAATTATATCGCGCGAGAATCTATCTAAATTCTCCAAAAAGGCGCACGACGACAAGATTGATTTTGAACGCCTGCTAATCCAAAACGGCGTAAAATCATCCGATATATTGAAGGCCAAAGGAGAGGCGTCGGGCGTGCCGACTGCCGAGATTACCAAAGGGAATATTCCCTATGAGGTTTTAAAACAGATTCCGGAAGAGGCGGCGCGGCATTATAAATTTGTGCCCCTTGAGATTGATGAAGACACTCTCCAGGTCGGCATGGTGAACCCGGAGAATATTGAAGCTAAAGAAGCGCTCCAGTTTATCGTCTCAAAGCTTAACCTGTCCTTTAAAATTTTTCTCATTTCCGAGGAGGGGTTCAAGACGGTAATGGATGATTATAAAGGGCTTCGGGGAGAGGTCACTAAAGTTTTAGGAGAACTCCAGTCCGCCCTGTCCGAAACAGTAAAAGAGGTCTCAATTTCAAGGGGTATTGAGCCAAAATTAGAGACCCAGTTCGTGGAAGACGCCCCTGTCACCAAAATGGTGGCGGTTATCTTGAAACACGCTATTTCAGGAGATGCTTCGGATATCCACATTGAACC
>DATDZM010000065.1:0-2891 GCA_036516815.1 Minisyncoccota bacterium
TGCGGCTGGGACACCTTCACGGGCTGTCGAAAACATTCCTCCTGTCAAGCGCTTCAGAGTTACTGGGCAAATGTTCCGATGAGTACCGGTGCTGGAGATGGTCCATACGGGGTGATTTACTTGTTTCCGTTTCTCTTCGAGACATTTCTTAAAGAGAAATGGCCTCTCGATAAACTGCTTGAAGTTCAGGAAAGGCGAATCGTTGCGGTGCTGGAGGACATCAAGAACGGTAAAGTCACGGTTTCAAGTGGTCATTATCACTCCGTCGGTGAGCTTATAAAAGAGATTAGGGAACATGTCGTGGCTCTCCAAAAGCTCGCGATTTTATCCCGGGTCTAAGACAAAGAAGGGAGCTTATATGATAAGCCTACCGGTGCTCGTCCTTGAACAGGTGATTAATTCCCTGACCACTGAGACAATGAGAGGAACCCGGAAATGGGAGCAATATCTTTACTCCGAAAGGGGGATTTTTACGAGAAATGAAGCCGGTACGATCTTTTGGATTGGGTCCAGAGCAGACTATTATAGTATGCACGTGTATTCCTCCCTTGAGTGTATGCGTGATAATGTGGCAACGAGTATGGGAATTATCTCTCGCAATTCTAGACTTTATGCAAAACTTGGGGAACTCTACGAGCTGGGGATAGCAACGGCCGGTGATGGTGGGGAGGCTCTTCAATCCCTGCTAAAAATTATCTAAGGTTAGTAGCTATGGTAACGAGTTCTAGAGACTCATCGGAGCCAAGTTCTTGAAACGAATTTGGCTCCTTTATTTTTTCTAATTATCAGAAAATGGCGTGAATAAAAAACACATACGTGTTTTTTATTCACATACTGGTGAGAGTTGTTGATAAAACAAGGCGGGTGAGGGTATACTGGAGGAGATGAAAAATAAGCCCGTGGTGGTTCTTAGCTTTATTGTCGCTCTTGGTCTAATTGCCCTCGTCTTTTCTTATAAAAATGGTGGCGGGGGAGGGGGAGTTGTAACCCCCGAAGGCGCTCTGAAGTATGAAAAGAATGCCGCAAAGCCGGAGGAGGAACCTACCCTAGGGCAGGGAAGCTTGCCCGCAGAACCGGGAAAGGCAGGTTCCGCCCACACGCACATAAGCTTAGTCCTGTTCGTGAACAATGAAGCTTTTAATTTCTTTGATGAGAAGTATATGTTGCGGAGTGACCTCGTGCATTTTGAAAATGATGACGGAATTACCGTGCATAAACACGCGACGGGGGTAACAATCTCACACTTTTTTAAGACCCTCGGCATGGAGCTTACGAAGGATTGCCTCACCCTTCACGACGGATTGCAGTATTGCACAAACGGGGTGGAGAAGCTATCTTTTTTAGTGAACGGCGCGGAGACTGATCCGGACCAATATGAAATAGGGGACGGGGATAGAGTTCTTATAAATTACGGCAATGATGATAGGGTGGCGTTGCGCCTCAAGATGAACAACGTTCCCAAGGTGCCTGATGATATTTTGAAGGGAGAAGGAGGGTAAAAATTAGGTTTGTTAAGCATAAATAAATTTGCGCCCGTAGCTCAGTGGTAGAGCGCGTCGTTGACATCGACGAGGCCTGAAGTCCGATCCTTCACGGGCGCACTAAATAAGGTTTGCGCCCGTTTTACTTTTTCTGTCTCTATGCTATAGTCAAGAGCTGAAATTTGGCCCCTTAGTATAAAAACCACTTCCGATTAGAGAAAGCGAGGAGTAAAATGCCAATGCCAGTGAACGGTTCCTTGTATTTTCTCCTTGTCTCCTTAGCGGTCGCGCTTCTCCTGCTCCTGAACTTTATCTATGACTGGAAGTGGCAATTTATTAAACTTCCGGTCGGAGAGGCGTACAATTTTTTTGGGAGGTACTGGAGAAGATTTCGCGACCTGTGGATGGTGAAGACTATTTATCTTTTGTCTTTACTATTCCTCTATTTTGCCCTTTTGTTTTTTATTTTTATCTGGACGAAGATAAAAGGAGAGAGAGTTCCTGCCATGTCCGAAATATCGGACGGGGACTGGTAAAAAACCTTTCCTAAGTATTGAAAAAGCCGCCCGTGTTTAAATGACATTGAGGCGGCTTTATATTTTAGCCTTAATTTTTCTTTCTCCTCAAAAAAGCTGGGATAGCGTCCCAAGAATCTTCATCTCTCTCTCCATCTCGCTCCTTCTCCTTTTCGCTTCGGACGTCTCGCATGTCTCTCCCTTCGCGCCCCGTCTCCACCTTATCTTTCCCCAAAGGCGATGGAGATTCCTTCCTGGATTGTTCTGGAAACAAATCTTTTTCTCTCCCCGTGACAGAACCGGGGAACAAACTAGGCTTGCGGGCGTTCTTTCCTTCCGGGAAGCCGGAGGCGATGACGGTTACTTTAAGCTCGCCTTTTTTCAAACGGTCGTCGTTAATGGCGCCGAAGATTACTTTTGCCTCCTGGTCAATGGACTCCGTGATAACATTTGCCGCCTCCTGAATTTCAAGCATCGTCATATCCTCCCCGCCGGAGATGGCGAAAAGCACTCCCTTCGCCCCGTCAATGGCGATATCAAGAAGAGGGGAGTTAATTGCCATTTGGGCGGCTTTCTTCGCCCTGTCCTCCCCTTGGGCGGAGCCGATTCCCATTAAGGCGGAGCCGGCATTCAGCATAATTGTCTTCACGTCAGCAAAGTCAACATTAATAATGCCGGGAATAGTTATTAAATCCGAGATGCCTTCAACCGCTTGGCGGAGAATCTCGTCGCACATTTTGAAGGCGGAGAGAAACGTCGTTTCCTTTTCAACGAGGGTGAGGATACGGTCATTTGGGATGACAATCATCGTGTCTACCGAATCTTTGAGGTCATTCAAAGACACTTCAGCGATCCTCATTCTCTGCATCCCTTCAAAGACGAACGGTTTTGTTAT
>DATDZM010000066.1:0-3462 GCA_036516815.1 Minisyncoccota bacterium
ACAATTTTGAGGAGATTAAGACATTTGTCCAAAAAGTTGGAACGAACCATAAACTTTTGGACAAATCCGCTTCCTTTTCGTTTTCCGAGCCGTGGGATTATGTGGCTTTGCGCAAGGCGCAAAGCCACCAAGCCGAGCCGCAAAGCGGCGAGGCAACTTCCCCCAAAAATCGGGAAAGTATTATCTGGTGCGCCCACAAGGAATCGAACCTTGAACCTTCTCCTTAAGAGGGAGCTGCTCTGCCAGTTGAGCTATGGGCGCGCTTCTTTTACAAACAGGATAGGTGTTTTTTAATTTTATGACAATATGCCGGTGGTGGGAGTCGAACCCACATGCCTTTCGGCACACGATTTTAAGTCGTGCGTGTATGCCATTCCACCACACCGGCTTTCTTAACCTAAGGCCACGGCGGGAATTGCACCCGCGTATAGGGGTTTTGTCCCGATGCTGAAATTTTGAGGCCTGGGCGGGAATTGCACCCGCGTATAGGGGTTTTGCGGACCCCTGCCTTACTACTTGGCTACCAGGCCAACGATTCAAAATTTCAGAACAGGGATCCCGACTTCATTATTATAGACTAAATATAAATAGTGCGTCGGGGCAGACCCCTGCCTTACTACTTGGCTACGTGGCCATATTTTCTTTTAAGTAACTCTTCTCGCCGCCCAGTTTTCAAAGAGGGTTTAAGATTTCAAAAGTTCATCTATTCTTTGCCTCAACTTTTCGCCTTTGTCAATTTGAAACTGAAAAAAGGGGATAAATTTTGTCCGAACATTATCCTTCACGTAAGCGCGGAGGTCGCCGCCCCTTCGTTTGATAGTTTTTAACAGTTCCGCTTCTTCGCTCTCGGGGTACATCGTTACAAATATTGTGGCGGCGCGCAAGTTTCCTTCCACAGCGACCCTGGTTACGGTGATGATGCCACTCCCCGCCACTTCCTTTTCCAAATAAGAACTGACGAGATCTTTCAAAGTTGAAGCCAATCTTTGCTCTTTTTTCCCCATGGATTTAAGTTAAGATTACACTTTCTCAAAAATTTCTATCTCGTCCTGCGGGACAATCTCTATCTTACATTCAATCATCGCCCCGAATTCTTCTCCCTCACGCGCTTCTTTTGCCGCTACCTTGCTCTGCTCAAGGTTTATGACGCGACCTCTTCCCAACTCCTCGCCGCGGCGTTTTATGGTCACTACTTTTTGCACGGCGATTATGCCGCTTACGACCCTTCCTCCCACCACTTGGCTTTTTTTTGTTTTGCTGAACACTTTTAAAATTTTTGCTGTTCCGGTTATCTCCTCCCGCTCAATTAAACTTTCTCTCAATTTTATTTCTTCCGCCAGTTCCTCCCCGAGTTTGTAGATGACCCCGGAGATAATAATTTTTATACCGGCTTGTTCGGCCAAGTTTTTTGCCGGTGTGTTCGTAGAGACATTAAATCCCAATATGACGGGGTTCTTGACCCCAAGGGCGAATTTAATATCCGCTTCACCTATGTTGCCTATGCCGCTCTTTACGGTATTTATAATTACCCGCTCCCCGTTTAATTTTTCCATTTCATACTCCACGGCTTCAAGAGAACCGCTCGCGTCGGCTTTAATAATGATGGCAATGACAAGCTTACCCTCACTGCCCGCTATGCCTTCTCTTTTCGCTTCCTCGCCTGGGGCTGTGGCCGCTTCTTCGGCCTCCCTTTTCGTCTTGAAGACATTGAAATTTGTCCCCGTTTCGGGGAGCTTGCTCCATCCCGTTACCTGCACCGGGGAGGAAAACGTGGCCGTGTCTATCGGTTCGCCGAGAAAATTCTCAAGTATTCTAACTGGCGCTATGGCTTCCCCGGCAACGACAACCCCCCCTTTTTTTATAGTCCCGTTTTGTACAAGGAGAGTCGCGGCGATTCCCTTTTTGTGGTCCAAGTGCGACTCTATGACCACGCCGGTTGCTTCAAGGCCGGGGTTGCCTTTGAGCTCGGCGAGTTCCGCCATTAATATAATCGTGTCAAGCAGCTCTTTTATATTTTCTCCCGTTACAGCGGAGATATTAACGCTTGGGATTTTTCCTCCATAACTTTCAACTAAAATGTTTTGCTCGGCGAGGGCGCTCTTTACGAGTTCAACGTTGCTTGCTGGTTTATCTATTTTATTTAAGGCGACGATGAAGGGAATACCCGCCGCCTCAATTGCTCTGTGCGCTTCAAGCGTCTGCGGTTTTACCCCTTCGTCCGCGGCGACGACTAGGACGGCAATGTCTGCCACTTTTGCCCCGCGGGAACGCATTTTGGAGAATGCCTCATGTCCCGGCGTGTCAATGAAAGTGATTTTATGTTCCCCGTAATCCGCTTCATAGGCGCCGACATGTTGGGTGATACCTCCCGCTTCGTGCGCCACAACGGAGCTATTCCTGATATAATCTAGAAGTTGCGATTTCCCGTGATCTATATGGCCCATGACGACAACAATCGGCGTCCGTTTTGTAAGCTTCTCTTGCATAAAATTTCAAAATATAAAGCGTTTAATTTTTTGACTGCTCAATGACGGTCTTTTCCTCGTCTGAAAGAGTGTATTCGGAGGTGAAGTGCTTCACTGGCTTAGCGTAAACCCCGACCTTCTCCCGCGAATAAAGAGTGGAGACAACGACGCCGTCGCCATCCTCGTTTAAGAAAGCCGTGGCGAAACTTTGGTTTGACCCGGAGTTCTCAAACGGGTTGAAACGGAGAGTGTTTACCCGAGAGATATTTTTTCTCAAGCGGGACTCGACAATGCCCAAATACTTTTCCACATTTTGGCGCGAGAGGTGAAGCCCCTCAAGCTCTTTACCTAGACTCAAAAGCACGTCCTCAAGGCTGTCCACCCGCTTGCCTCTGAAGACTCTTTTTAGGCGATATTCAAGAAGCCCGACCCAAACGAATAAAATTATGATAAGAGTTCCGAGGAACCCGTATATTATATAGGTTGTATTTATCATAATGTTTGAAATTATAAGACTTTTAGTCCTATAATGCAATTTATGAGTTACGAACACATGCACGTTGGCAGGGCAAGCGACCTTTATGGGAAGGACAGGATCCTTTATCGTCTTTTTGAAATCCTGCCCGGGATTTTAAGCTGGGGGACGATTATTCTTCTCTTTATTCTTTCCTCGCGCTTGCCCGTCTGGGCGGCATTTTTTATCATCGCCTTTGACCTATACTGGCTTGTAAAAACGGTTTATTTATCTTTTCATCTCCGAGCGAATTGGCGGAGAATGCGCCATAACATCAATCTTGATTGGGAGAAGCGACTTGAGAACATGAAATACGACCATCTATACCACATGGTTCTCTTACCCTTCTATAAAGAGGGGCCCGAAGTTTTGGCAGAGACTATTGAAGCCCTTCTTAATTCTCGCTTTGACCACAGGAAAATGATCGTCACTTTGGGATGTGAGGAAAGAGCGGGGAAGGAGGCGGAGAGAAACGCCAAAATG
>DATDZM010000067.1:0-2259 GCA_036516815.1 Minisyncoccota bacterium
TTAAGGAAGGAGCCGATGTTGTTGTTAAGGTGGCGGATAACGGAATCGGCATATCGGAGAAAGACCAGGGGAGGATATTCAGCAGGTTTTTCCGCGGGCGGAACGCTTTTGAGAAGGAACCGGAAGGAACGGGTTTGGGCCTACATCTCGCTCGCAACATAGTGAAGGCCCACAACGGGGAGATCACCTTCCTTTCCGAGGAGGGGAAGGGGACAGTGTTTACAATCACTCTTCCCTTTGGTACTTTGTAGATGTATTATTTAAGCCAATGAACCCGGATAAAAAATCCATTCTCTTGGTGGAGGACGATAAATTCTTGAGGAATCTCTCCATGAAGAAGCTGTCAAAAGAGGGGTACGAGATTATTGTCGCCACCGACGGGGAAGAAGCGGTGAAAATCGCCGAAACAAAAACTCCTAACCTCATCCTTCTTGATATAATTCTCCCGGGCATTGACGGGTACGAAGTCCTCCGAAGGATCAAAGGCAACGTTAAGCTAAAAAATATTCCGGTAATCCTTTTCACAAACCTGGGGCAAAAAGAGGATATGGAGATGGGGAGGAGCCTGGGAGCGGAAGACTTTCTTCTTAAAGCGCACTTTACCCTTGACGAAGTTTTGATGAAAATTAAAAAGTATATATAAATTAATAAAATAATAATATGATGAGCGAAAAAATTAAAAATTATCTGGGAATTGCTGTTATTGTTACCATCATCTCCCTGGCTTTTACCGCCTTTAACTACACGAGGTCCTACTCGGAGTCGGTGAGGTTCACGAGCTTTCGTGGCTTCTCCGTCTCGGCGGAGGGCAAGGCTACTGTTATCCCCGATATTGCCGAGTTCACCTTCAGCGTCATAACCGAGGGAGGCAAGAACCTCTCGGAGCTCCAAGGCGCGAATACGGAGAAATCAAACGCCGTCATTGATTTTATAAAATTAAAAGGCGTCTCCGCTTCCGACATCAAAACAAATAATTACTCTATAAGCCCCCGTTATAAATATTATAATTGCGGATTTTCCGAAGACGGTGCCAGGGCGTGTCCCCCGCCGGAGATCGTCGGCTATTCCATAAATCAAGCAGTCGGGGTGAAAATAAGGGATTTCGGAAAGATAGGAGACATTTTGGGGGGCATCGTCCAAAGCGGAGCGAATTCGGTTTCGGAACTGACTTTCATTCTTGACGACCCAAAGAAGGCGGAGGACGAAGCGCGCGGGGAAGCGATAAAGAAGGCGAAAGAAAAAGCAAAAATTTTCTCCCAAGCGGGAGGATTTCGCTTGGGGAATCTCATCTCCATTTACGAAGACACGGGTGGTTATCCGAGGCCACAAGGAGGGGACTTTGCAGGCTACGGCTTGAAAGAGGCGATAATTTCCGCTCCTTCGCCCACGATTGAGCCCGGCTCCGGAGAAGTCAGGGTAGTTATGACTTTGAGCTACGAAATCAGATGACCGCTCCCTTTTATGAAAGAGGAAGAGAAGAACAGAACCGAACTTCTAAGAAAAATTAAGGACGAAATTGTTGCCCTTCAAGGCTCCCCCCTTTATGAGGAGAGAGTGCGGGAGGGGAATCACCCCGTAATCGGAGAGGGGAATCACTGGGCGAAAATAATATTTATCGGCGAAGCTCCGGGAAGGAACGAGGCCAAAACCGGAAGGCCTTTTTGCGGAGCGGCGGGAAAGATATTAGATGAACTTCTTGCCTCGGCGGGAATTAAACGCGGCGATGTCTATGTCACGAATATCGTAAAGGACAGGCCTCCGTTTAACCGTGACCCAGTGCCCAATGAAATTGAGATTTACGGGCCATTCCTAGACCGCCAGATAGAAATTATCCAGCCTAAAGCTATCGCGGCACTCGGCCGATTCTCCATGAAATATATTATGGAGAAGTTTGGGCTCGGCCTTCAATGCGGGCCGATAAGTCAAATGCACGGCAGAGAGTTTCTCGCCCAAGTTCCTTACGGCGAAGTGGTAATCATTCCTCTCTATCACCCGGCTGTGGCGATTTATAACATTCACGAAAAAGAGACTCTCATCAAAGACTTCCAAATTCTCAAAAAATATTCCTAAATCCGTGATTATTCCATCTAGGTGCGATCGTCGGAATTTGGTATATGTGCTCTTTGTATCGGAGTCTCACTCCATTACTTCCCCCTACCTTTAAGGCTCTCTCACCACTCTTGACGATAAAGAATAATTGATTATAATAATATTATTATAGCCTTACACTAATATGATACAAAAAGTATTGAGAGTAGG